>JANMUC010000789.1:0-11247 GCA_031391225.1 Deinococcales bacterium | reverse complement strand
GGTGGTGGACGCTACGACGGCGCGAGCCAACAAAACGCTAGCCTGCCCGCCTGTGGTTTTGCGCTCGGTTTGGAACGCATCATGACGGCACTGGGCGGCTTAGAGCCAATTACGCCACCCAAAGCCATTGCCGACTCGAGCACTGCGAAGCGACTTCGTGCCAAAGGCTGGCGGGTTGAAAATGCCTGGACGCTCGAGACCAACGAACTCGAAGCTTACGCGCTAAAACGCGGCATCGTATACCTTGCCATCAACGATCAACTGCTCAACCTCCAAACTCGAGAAAGCCAAAACCTCAGCACTTTTCTGGAGAACCTGTGAACCTCGAGCAGAAACTGACCATCGCCCTGCCAAGCGGCGAACGCAGCAAACATTATGCCTTGCAGCTTTTACGCGGAGCAGGACTCGAGATTCCCGACTTTCAGGGTTCGCGCAGCCTCAGCCACGAATTTGGCAATCTGCGTATTCTCGAGGTCAAAGACCCCGACGTACCAGCCTACGTCGATTTGGGCGTTGCCGATTGCGGCATTGTCGGTAAGGACTGGATTCTCGAGTCTGGGCGCGACGTTTACGAGCCACTCGATTTGGGCGGCGAGAGTTACCGTTTAAGTTTAATCGGCATTCAAAACTCGAGCAGCCGCATCGAACGCGTTGCCAGCAAGTACGCCCGCAGCGCCCGAAAAATGCTCGGCGAACGTGGCATTGCTGCCGATGTGATTCAACTGAACGGCAAACTCGAACTGGCAGCGTTGACGGGTTTGGTGGACGCGATTGTTGACGTGGTGCAAACGGGGCGCACCTTAAAAGAGAATAATCTCTACGAACTCGAGGTTTTTGCCCAACTTTCCTACCGTTTGATCGTCAACCGTGCCGCCTTAAAACTCAAAGCCAACACCTTAAGGGCTTTGATCCACCGTTTGCAGCATCTCGAGCCATGACCAAAAAATAACGAGCGTTTGTACAGTCCATAAGAGTTCAACATATGTATTGAACACTCTCATGCGATTTGTAGGGTAAACTCTTGAGAATTTGAAGCCTTTAAGCTTCTCTGCCAGATCAACACGCCAGCATAGGTGGCGTCTCGAGGGGGATGGGATTGAGTAAGTTCGCAGGTTTCTTGCGTTTAATGCGGTTTAAGGATTATGCTGGTTCTGTCGTGTTCACCACGTGCTTGGGGGCTGTGGCTGGCGCTCGGGAAAGCGTGTTTGATTGGCGCATCATGCTCTTGGTGCTCGCCAATTGGCTGAGCGTTGGTTTTGCCTTTGCCTTCAATGATGTCGAAGATGCCCCCGATGACGCCCACACGCCCGAGAAAGCCATGCGCAACCCGATCACCAATGGAATGTTGACCAAAACCGAAGGCAATTTGATTAGTTTTGGCGTGGCTGGACTCTCGATCTTGCTTTACATTCCGCTCGGCTTGTACCCAACCATTTTTGGCATTTTATGCCTAATTTTTGGGCATTTGTACTCATGGCGTCCGCTCCGTTTAAAAAGTGTGCCGATTGTCGATGTCATTTCACACGGTTTAATGTTGGCTGGACTGCAATTTCTGGCGGCTTATTTTAGTTATAACCAAAGCCTCAATGATCTCTGGCTCGCGCCATTTATCAGCATGGTCGCCGCCAGTTCTTACGGGCAGCTTTTTAACGAAGTCCGCGATCTCGAGGGTGACATCAAAGCCGGCGTGACCCACACCGCCAGTCTTTTGGGTGAGCATTTAACCCATCAAATCATGATGGTTCTGGTCAGTCTGAGTGTCCTGGCTGGCGTTTACGCCATCACGATCAATAGGCTCGTGCCACTTTGGGTAGCCATTTTTGCCCTGACTCTGGTCGCCACCATCTTTATTCCAGCTGTCATCAAAGGCATCCGCAGCGGCTCGAGGGTGAACGCCAACGAACCTGTGATCAACGCCATTCCGTACATCGGTTTTGCCATGATGGCGGTCTGGTTTATTGGACCTTGGGCGGCGAAAGTGGTAGGTTTGAATCTTTAGGCGGCAAATAGCAGATAGGAATGAGCAAAAACCGTGAGGCTCGAGTCTTCACAAACTCGAGCCTCACATTATTTTTATCTCTGTGCTCTCTGTTCAGTGCTTAAAGTGTCTCGAGCCGGTAAACACCATCGCAATTCCGAGTTCATTCGCGGCGGCGATCACGTCGGGGTCACGTTTCGCGCCCCCTGGCTGAATGATGGCTTTGACCCCTGCGGCAGCCGCAACTCGCACGACATCGTCAAACGGGAAAAACGCTTCACTCGAGAGCACCGCACCGATGGCTCGGTCTGCGGCGTTTGCAATGGCGCGTTCGGCAGCCCAGATTCTCGAGACTGCACCCGCGCCCAAACCGACGGTCACACCGTCTTTTGCCAGCACCACGTTGTTGCTGCGGGCGTGTTTGCCGACGTACCAGGCAAACTCGAGGTCGAGCCACTGTTGGGCACTGGGTTGCACGTCGGTGACGACTTCGGGGCACAGGTCAGACCAGACCCTCGAATCACGGTCTTGAGCCAGGAAACCTCCAGAAATCGGTTTTAACTCGAGGTTGCCGAATTTTGCTGTTCCCGCCTCGAGCACGCGCAAGTCGGGTTTTTTGGTTTTGAACCACTCGAGCGCGTCGGTTTCGATGGTCGGGGCGATCAAAACTTCCAAGAACGTGCCTTTGGTGGACATGGCAACCTCGAGCGTAACTGCTTGGTTAAGTGCCACCACGCCGCCAAAGACCGAGAGAGTGTCGGTATCTCGCGCCCGTTCCCAGGCGGTTTTGGCGTCATCGGCAAGTGCGACACCGCACGGGTTGGCGTGTTTGACCGCAACACAGGCTGGAACTGAAAATTCCGAAACCAGCAACCAGGCGGCGTCGGCATCGGCGTAATTGTTAAAGCCCATCTCTTTGCCCGCCAAGACTTTGGCGTCGAGGACCGCGCCGCTCGAGTTTCCTTGACGGTACAACGCGGCTTGTTGATGCGGATTTTCGCCGTAACGCAGGGTTTTGACGCGGCTTAACTCGAGGGGTTTTTCAATGGGCAAAAGTTCGTTATCTCCCAAATATTGGGTGATCGCCGCATCGTAACTGGCGGTGTGCGAGAAGGCTTTGAACGCCAGTTGTTGACGAAATGGTTGGTCGTCGGATTGCAATTTCTCGAGCACCGAACTGTAATCACTCGGGTCAACCACCACGAAGACGTTTCCAAAGTTTTTGGCGGCGGCGCGAATCATGGTTGGACCACCAATGTCAATGTTCTCGAGCGCGTCGGACAGCGTGACTTCTGGTTTGGCGACGGTTTGTCGGAACGGATACAAGTTTACGCAGACCAAGTCAATCGGTTTGATGTTTTGCGCGGTCAGTTCGGCTAAATGATCTTTGTTACGTTTTGCCAGAATGCCGCCGTGGACATTCGGGTGCAATGTTTTGACGCGCCCCTCGAGAATTTCTGGAAAGCCTGTGATCTCTGAAATGTACCTGACTTGCAAGCCTGCCGCTTGAAGGGTTTTGAACGTTCCGCCCGTGCTGACGAGTTCGTAACCTTGTTCGAGTAAACCTTTGGCAAAGGCTTCAAGACCAGTTTTATCGGACACACTTAACAATGCTCGTTTCATATTTCTCCTGGGTTCACTCGAGGTGCTTTGAAAGTGGTGCTCGAGATGTACGACCCAGGCGAGCGATCAGGTGGTGCGTTGAAATTTCCCCACGGTTTCCCGTGTTTATCGCCAGTCATTTCAACCTGTTCAGTGTACTCGAGTTTTTTGGCTTTGAGTAGGGATGTGCTTTTAACCAGAAACCGATTTCGTTAAGACAGTCTAACAACAGGCTCTTGACGTTTGAGAATTCGGGGAGTAAAGTTTCCGTAACCGGTTACAAGAATTCAATTTTGGTTTGAAAGGTTTCGCATGGCGAAAGTCACGATCCAAGAAGTTGCACGCGCTGCTGGTGTGTCCAAAGGCACTGTCTCGAGGGTATTAAATGCTCGAGATGGGGTCAATGGTGAAACCCGTACCAGTGTTCTGGACGTGATGACGCAACTTGGTTACGTACCCGATCCGGGAGCAAGAAACCTGGCGCGGCGCGGCAAACACGTGATCGGGCTGTCCTTGGACGGCGACGAACGGCGCGGCAACACCTATTACGGCATTTTGCGCGACGCACTCGAGTTTCGATTCTCGAGCGAAGGCTACAGCACCAAAATCTTTTCAGGTTATGACCCAGCCATGCTCGAGGCTGAATCTGACGGTGTGATCTTGCTCGGCGTGCATCTCGACGATTCGCGACCAAGTCAACTCGAGGCTCGGAAAGTGCCATTTGTGATGGTTGGGCATAGCTTGGAACATGCCGAAAGAGCGCCTTGGGTGGACGTGGACAACATTTCGGGACTGTTTGAGGCGGTACGTCATTTGATCAAATTGGGTCACAAGCGAATCGCGCATTTAACCGGCGCATCGACGGGTCAAGCCTCACGTCAACGTATTGAAGGTTACCGCAAAGGTATGCTCGAGGCAAAACTTAAGATTGACAACCAACTTGTTTGGGACGGCGAATTCACCGAAGTCGGAGGTTACCGCGCGGTGCGTCGCGCTTTGGCTGCCAAACTTGAATTTAGCGCAATTGCGGCAGCTTCAGACGAAATGGCATTTGGGGCGATCATGGCGCTCGAGGACGAGGGTTTAAGAATTCCCTGGGATGTCTCCGTAACCGGTTTCGATGACCTTCCTAGTGCGGCTTCCTTTAAGCCAGCCCTCAGCACCGTGCGCCAAGATATCACCACGATTGGAATACGCGCCGCCGAAATGCTTCTTGAAAGTATGGCAGGCAAGAAAGTTTCGAGTGCGCTTGTGCCAGTCAAACTGATTGTCCGAGCCTCGAGCGGCGCACACACGACTTAAACCACAATTCTCTTCAAGCAGTTTTTACTGGTCCCTCGGCAATTCGCCCACTTTCAATGGAGGAATGAAGATGAAACAGAAATACGCGTTACTGGCAGCTTTTGGTTTACTCGTCGCAGGTGCAGGCTCGAGCTTGGTATCGGGTCAAGCGGGCACAACCATTGTGATTGGTGGTCGTGACGGTGTGACCGACACGGGATTGGTCAACGACCTGATCAATAAATTCCTCAAACCGGCATTGGCAAAAGACGGTATCGACGTGAAGTACACCCCGATCGGCGATTACGACAAAGCTATCGTCAATCAACTCTCGGCGGGTACAGCGCCTGACGTGTTTTACCTTCCCGACAACACCGCCAAAGGACTCGTCTCGAGCGGCAAGGTCCTGGCTTTGAATGGTTTGGTCAGCAGCAAGGACTTTATCTCGAGCCTCAATCAAACCTATACTTTCGGCGGTAAATTGTACGGCATCGTTAAGGATTTCAACACGCTTGCCACGTACTACAACAAAGATTTGTTTGATCAAGCCAAGGTTGCCTATCCAAACGATAAAGACACCTGGACAACCTTCTCGGACAAGCTCGCCAAGGTTCAAAAAGCGCTCGGGGCAGGGTATTACGGCACGTGTTTCCCCGCCGATTACGCAAGGTTTGCGGCGTTCGCTTACGGTACGGGTTGGAAGCCCACCAAGAAAGTCACCGATCCAAGCTTTGTTCGGGCATTCGAGTTTTACACCGATTTGGTTAAATCCAAAGTTGCGGTTCAGCCCTCAACCATCTCGGCGGGTTGGGGCGGGGACTGCATCAAGTCTGGCAAAGTTGCCACCGCCTTTGAAGGTGCATGGGCACTTGGTTTCTTGCGCGATAACGCACCAAACCTTCAATACGGCACTAGCTTAATTCCACTGGACCCAACCACCAAACGTCGTGGCAACCTTTTGTTCAGCGTTGCCTGGGCAATCAACAAGGGTACGAAAAATTCTGAGGCTGCGATTAAAGTGCTTAACCTGCTGACCTCGAAAGCCGCCCAAGAATACGTGCTCGAGAATGGTTTGGCACTGCCAAGCCGCAAGTCATTGCAAACCAGCCCGTACTTCAAGAAGTCAGGTGCAGAACCACAAGCCAACAACACGGTCTTTCGCGGCGCATCTTCGGGCAATGTGGTGGCGTTCAATCAACCACCCGTGTTCACCGATGCGGTCAACGAAGCACTCAAATCCGTGATGGACGGTACTTCAACCGTTGATGAAGCCTTGAAACGCGCCCAAGGCAAGATAGACCAAATCAAGTAAGCGCTCAGCGCTCGAGGCTGAGTGTTTCAGCCTCGAGCACCATCAGAAACTCGAGCGTGAGGGTACTTTTGCGCTGAGTGGTTTTCTATCGTCTCGAGCGACTGCAAAGCGCAGATTGAGGGGAGATTATGGCACAGGCAAGCTCCCAAAATAAGCAAACCAAAACTTTTTGGAATGAAAAAAATCGTGAAGCACTGGCAGCGTACGGCTTTCTAGCCCCATTTGTTTTTACCATCGTCGTGTTTTTCGGTTATGCCTTTGTCCGAACCATTTATTACAGTTTTACCGATTATGATCTGTTCAAAACGCCCAATTTCGTGGGTTTGGACAACTATAAAAATATTTTGACCGAACAACTCTTTAACATTGCACTGGCAAATACCTTATTGTTTTCCTTAATTGTCACAACCTTGCAGACCATTGGCGCTTTGGTGCTGGCGGTGGTCTTAAATCAAAAACTTCGAGGAATGCTGTTTTTCCGCACCGCCTATTACATGCCTTCGATCACCTCGAGCGTCGTGATTACCCTGATTTTTATTTGGTTGTTCAGACCAACCGGTATTTTCTCGTTTGTGCTGAACTGGTTTAGCAATCACTCGAGCCTGATCCTGGCATTTTTGATTGTCACCGCATTGTTGCAGGCGGTACAAGTGCTGTATGACCGCTCTCGAGGTTATCCTGCCACAGCATTTGATCCGGCTTTTCTGTTTACTTCGGTCTTGATTGGACTTGTTGTGACGTTGATCTTAAATGCTTTAAACATTGTCAGAGTCGGTGATCTTCCAGCTCAGCCTTTAAATTGGATTGCCACTCGAGAAAAATTCTTGGGCATCATTCCCTATCCATTGCTGGTCATTATTATTCAAAATACGTTTACCACCATTCCAACCCTGATGCTGTTCTTCCTGGCGGGTTTGCAAGGCGTTTCAAGGAGCTTGTACGAAGCCTCGAGCATTGACGGCGCAACCCCGCAAGAGCAATTGCGGTACATCACCATTCCGGCGCTTCGCCCCGTCACGTTTTACGTCGTGACCGTCGGTGTGATTGGAACACTGCAAATGTTTGACCAAGTCTCTATTTTTGAAGGTGCAAACGCGCCGCTCGAGTCCACGGTCACGCTGGCATTTTATGTTTTCAAAAAAGCGTTTGACCCGAGCGGACTGCCCAAAATCGGTGTTGCTGCGGCTGGTGCAATCTTTTTGGCAGTCATCACAACCGCAATGGTCATGATTCAACGACGCTTTGTGGTTTCGGATACGGGGAGCTGACATGGACGCCACAGCCAATATGAACATCAGTCTCAAACCCAAAATAGACCCTCGTTGGTTGGCACGCCGACGTTGGGCAAGAGCCGGTTGGGTTTATTTCATGCTGATTTTGTTTTCGTTTGTCTTTATCGGACCGCTGTTAATGGGCACGATCTCGAGTTTAAAAACCAATCCGGACGAGTACCCGCCACGGATTTTCTTTGAACAACTGCGCCCCGCAAATTGGGTTTCGGCATTTCGATTGGGATCGGCTGGAGGTGGCGACGGTTTCCTGGGTGGTTTTAAACCAGGCGCAAAAATCAATTTTGATGTCTCGTACCTTGTGCCGCAAGGCATTACGCCTACCGCCCCAGAGGTCAGCATTCCCAAACGCCGCGCTGGCGCTGGCGCTGGCGCGTTTGCCGCCACCGATTACGCCGCAGATTATGCCGTCCTCGAGCCGTTAACACAAACCGCACTGATTCCTGCCAACATGCCCGACGGCAAGCCAGGTCAGAAAGTGACCTATCAGATTACAGTCAATTACCCGCAAGATGCCAAGAATCTGAACGACCCAAGCAAGCCAGCGCCCTTCATGGACCGCGTGCCGCTCGACATTAACAGCCCAGATGAGCACGTGTACACCAGCGCCACCCTCGACCCAACACGGCTCGAGCGTTTCTTTGCACCAATTGCCAGCCGCCCTTATCCGTATCCCCGAGTGCAGTCCTACGACAACCTTGCCCCTGGCGTGATTGGTTATGTGTTTCGCAACTACACCAGGGTTTTCAAGGAAACCCGTTCGATCACCACGGGTCAGAGCTTGTTTTTCAATTGGGTCATCAACTCGTTCTTGTTGGTCATTTTGCGAATTCTTTCGACAGTTGTTTTGGCATCAATGGCTGGTTATGCGATGGCACGGCTGAATTTCCCGTTCAAGAACGCGTTTTTCGTGTTCGTTATTTTCACCATGACCGTCCCAGGGCAAGTCACATTTATCAGCAACTATCTCGTCTTAAAAGATGGCATTTGGGGACTCTCAAAACTCTGGGGGCAAGAAAGTTTGCTCAATTCAATTGTCGGTTTATGGATGATTGGTTTGGTGGGTGCAGGCGCAGTTTTCTTGATGAAACAATTTTTTGAAACCCTGCCCCGCGAACTCGAGGAAAGTGCCAAGATTGACGGCGCGACCACCTCGCAAACATTTTGGCGCGTGATCATGCCCTTGGCTGGACCTGCGCTCGGCGCACTTGTCATTACCACCGCTCAAGGTGCTTGGAACGAGTATTTCTGGGCTTTGGTGGTGCTTGCCAATCCCCAAGACATTTACACCCTGCCAATCGGTTTAAACTCCTTTAACCGTTTTTACGGATCAACTGGTGATTACGGTTTGATCTTGGCGGGTGCGGTTTTTTCGGCATTGCCAGTGATTATCTTGTTTATTGTTTTTCAAAGGTATTTTGTCGAAGGTGTGGCGTTTAGTGGTAGCAAAGAGTAAGGAAAGTTAGCAAGAATTTTTGATTTTAATGGTTTTCTTATTATCTATAATTGCAACGAATCGGTTTTGTAGGGGGTGAACCTTGTGTTCACCCTCGAGAATAGTAAGTTTTATGGTATTTATAATCTAATTTCTTTAGTGTTTCACTCGTTTACATTATTTCAAGGAGCAACCTCGTGCGACTCAAAGAAAACACCATGTACCTCGTCGCAGACGACCACGCGCAAATCGCGGGACTCGAGCACGGACTGTATGACCGCGACACCCGTTTTGTTTCGCACCTTGAATGGCGGGTTTCGGGTTTTGCGCCAACGGTGCTCAGCACGCACTCGAGTTTGCCGTTTGAGTTCAGGCAATTCGCATCCGAACCCAAACTTGGTCCAACACAGCGTTTGGGTATTGATCGCGCTGGGTGGTTGTCGGGGGCGAGTTATTTTGAAACTTTCAAACTGCAATCCTTTCAAGACGATTTTAACCATGTTCTACCTGCCGAAGCCGAGTACCTCGAGCTGATTCTTGATGCCGATTTTAGTGACATGTTTGAAGTGCGAGGTTTACCTAAAATTGCCAAAGACGTGAAATGCCGTGTGCTCGAGAATGGCTTGGAGTACCACTATCACGGTACGGATGGCGTGGATCGATCGGTCATTTTTGAAATCACGCCCTTGGGCGAAATGCTCGAGTTTGAATTGAATGTGACTGAGGCAACCAAAACATGGCAAGCCGAGCAACCTTTGGGAGAAAGTTTTGATCCATCTCCCTCGAGACAGGCGCATATCATCCGCTGGAAATTGGGTGCTGTACCGCTCGAGATCACTTTAAAAATCACGCCCGCAAAATCTGACGTGGTGGCAAAAACTTCAACAAAATCCGAACTCGAGTTGGATTACAAAACTTGGGATTCCAAAATAAAAGTCGAGAACCAATTGATTCAACGCGTCTTTGACCAGTCGTCTCGAGATTTGCGGTCACTCTTGTTTGATATTTCTGGCACGCCGTTTCCTGCGGCGGGCATTCCCTGGTATGTGACGCCTTTCGGACGCGATTCATTAATCGTTGGCTTGTTCACCCTGCCGTTTTATCCAAGTATCGCCAAGGGGACACTTGAGTATTTGGCAAGTCAGCAAGGAAAAGTTTTAAATCCGGTTAACCTTGAAGCGCCAGGCAAAATTTTGCACGAACAGCGCGACGGCGAAGCCTCGAGAACGGGACGCACGCCGTTCAAGACTTACTTTGGTACAGTCGATGCGACCCCGCTTTGGATTTGTTTGCTTGGTGAATACTTGGACTGGAGCGGCGATCTTGAAACGATCAAAAACCTCGAGCCTAACATGCGAGCGGCGCTCGAGTGGATGGGGTCGCTCGATGCTGATCCCGATCAGGACGGTTTTATCGAATACATCCCGCACAAGGGCGGCATTACCAACCAAGTTTGGAAAGATTCTGGCGACAGCACTTTTGACGAACATGGTAAGAACCTTGAAGCGCCGATCGCGGTCGTGGAAGTCCAAGCGTACGCGTATCGTGCGCGACTCAGTGCGGCTCGAGTGTTCAAGGCTTTAAAGCTCGAGGCTGAAGCTGTGGCACAAGAAGAAATTGCGGCAAATTTGAAAGTAATATTTCATCAGGCGTTCTGGCAGCAGGATTTACAAACCTATGCCCATGCGCTCGATGCTCAAAAACGTCCTGCCAAAGTCAAAGTTTCCAATCCTGGTCATGCGCTCTGGGCTGGGATCGTGCCTGAACAGATTGCTCCAAAACTTGTTCAAACCCTGTTTTCCAAAGAGATGTTTAGTGGTTGGGGAATTCGTACTTTGGCGATCAAAATGCCGCGTTACAACCCTGTCTCGTATCACAACGGCAGCGTTTGGGCACACGACAACGCTATCATTGCCTTGGGACTCGCCAAGTACGGTTTTTGGACAGAACTCAAGCACCTCGTGTCAGCCCAGCTTGAGGCGGCGGCGTTGGAAGCCGATGCGCGATTACCAGAATTGTTTGCTGGTTTTGACAGGGCGGATACCAGCGTTATCGTGCCGTATCCTGCCGCGTGTCACCCGCAAGCTTGGGATGCCGCCGCACCGTTGGCGTTTCTTACCGCCATTGCCAGTGCGGCACATCCTGGAGAACTTGGCTCTGGACAAGCCATTCCCTCGAGTTTTGGGAAGGTCATGGCGGGCGCAGTTTTTCATGGCAAACCATTCGAGCTGCTTTAATTGATTGATGAGCATCTCGAGTTTGGTCGTTGTTTTATGCCCCCTCTCGTAAACGCTTACGAAAAGCGCTAGACTGGTACAAACCATGAACAAATCGCCTTTGAAGACTCAAC
>JANMUC010000770.1:0-2910 GCA_031391225.1 Deinococcales bacterium | reverse complement strand
CAGCCCAGCGGCTCGAGCCGTGAACTTGGCAGGCGGCGACGCACAAACGGCACGAATTGGACTCGAGGCAGCATTGGCAAAACTTCCCAAGGTTTCGGGCAGCACGCAACCAGGACAGTACCTCTCGAGTGAGGCGGCTAGGGGCGTTGACCGTGCCGAAAAATTGGCGAAAGAATTTGGCGATTCGTTTGTTGGCTTGGACGTGCTGTTTCTTGCCATGCGCGAACAGCATTCTGGCAAAGAATTGCCTGATAGCAAGGCTTTAAGAGCCGCAATTGAACAACAACGTGGAGGGAAACGCGTGGACTCACAAACCGCAGAACAACATTTTGAATCGCTCGATAAATACGGAACTGACCTGACGCAAGCGGCAAGGGAAGGAAAGCTCGACCCCGTGATTGGGCGAGACGAGGAGATTCGTCGGATCATGCAAATCTTGCTCAGGCGATCCAAGAACAACCCTGTTTTAATTGGTGAACCTGGCGTGGGCAAAACCGCCGTCGCCGAAGGTTTGGCGCAGCGAATCGTCAAGGGCGACGTACCCGACGGCTTAAAAGACAAACGCATTGTGAGCTTGCAAATCTCGAGCTTGCTGGCTGGCGCTAAATTTCGCGGCGAATTTGAAGAACGCCTGAAAGCCGTGATCGAAGATGTCACCAAAGCCGATGGCGACGTGATCTTGTTTATCGACGAGTTGCACACGATTGTCGGCGCAGGCAAAACCGAAGGCAGCCCTGACGCGGGCAACATGCTCAAACCCGCGCTGGCAAGGGGTGAAATGCACTTGATTGGCGCGACGACCTTAAAAGAATACCGCGAAATCGAAAAAGACGCGGCGCTCGAGCGACGGTTTCAACCCGTGTTCGTCGAAGAACCGAGCGTTGAAGACACGATCAGCATTTTGCGCGGTGTGAAAGAACGTTATCAATTGCATCACAACGTCGAAATCACCGACCCCGCCCTGGTTGCGGCGGCAACGCTGTCACAGCGTTACATCACGGAGCGGCAACTGCCAGACAAAGCCATTGATTTGATCGACGAAGCCGCCGCCAGGTTAAGAATGCAGCTCGAGAGCAGCCCAGAAGAAATTGACGGACTCGAGCGGCGCAAGTTGCAACTCGAGATTGAACGCCAAGCGCTGCAAAAAGAAAAAGACGAAGATTCAATGCGAAGGCTCGATGTGCTCGAGGATGAACTCCGTGAGGTCACTGGTAAAGTCATGAGCCTTCGCGCCGAATGGGAAACCGAACGACAAGAACTCGTGCGGGTACGTGAAACCCGTGAAAAACTGGATGCAACCCGAACTCAAATTGAACAAGCCGAACGCGATTACGACCTGTCCAAAGCCGCCGAGTTAAAATACGGCACACTGCCAGCGCTCGAGCAAGAGATGCGCGAACTCGAGAAGAGGTTGAAAACCGCCAAATTTGCCTCTCAACAAGTCACCGACGACGATGTGGCAGGCATAGTCTCCAAATGGACGGGCATTCCAGTCTCGAAATTGCTCGAGGGTGAACGCGAAAAACTTTTGCGGCTTGAGGCAGAATTGCACAAGCGCGTGATTGGTCAAGATGAGGCGATTAAATCTGTCTCCGACGCGATCAGACGCTCGAGAGCGGGATTATCCGACCCGAAACGACCGATTGGCAGTTTTATCTTTTTGGGACCAACTGGCGTCGGCAAAACCGAGCTGGCGAAAGCCCTCGCAGGATTTTTGTTCGACACCGAAAGCGCCATGATTCGCCTGGACATGAGCGAATACATGGAAAAACATTCCGTGGCACGACTGATCGGTGCACCTCCTGGCTATGTTGGATACGAAGAGGGCGGGCAATTGACCGAAGCGATTCGCCGTCGTCCCTATGCCGTGATTTTGTTCGACGAAATTGAAAAAGCCCACCATGACGTTTTCAACGTTTTGCTTCAAGTCCTCGACGATGGACGATTGACCGACGGACAAGGACGCACCGTGGACTTTAAAAACACTGTGATCATCATGACCAGCAACATTGGCAGCCCTGTGATTCTCGAGGCGGCACGCTCTGGCGGCATGACCCAGGGCACTCGGGAAGAAATTTTAAACATTTTGCAACGCGAATTCCGTCCAGAGTTTTTAAATCGCGTCGATGACATCGTGATTTTTGAGGCTTTAAGCATTCATCAAATGCGCGAAATCGTGGATGTGCAACTGAACGGTTTGCGAGCCAGACTTGCAGAACGCCGCGTGACCCTCGAGTTGACCAATGCCGCCAAAGACCATCTGGCAGGCGTTGGGTACGACCCCGCGTACGGCGCACGACCACTCAAACGCGCGATTGGGCGCGAACTCGAGACGCCGCTCGCCAAGAAAATCTTGGCTGGAGAAGTTCAAGACAACTCGAGCCTGAGCATTGATTTTATTGACGGACATTGGAATTTTGGCTCGCGAGCGGTGAATTGAAAGTTGGGGTAGGGCATGGTCTGAGACCATGCCCTACAAAAGAATTCGCTACATACTAAATCGAATACCAGGACTGAAAACGACTGCTTTCCAGCGCAGTAAGTATAAGTTTTTTGATCTCGAGTGGCAGTTGGTTATTTTGCCAGGTTTTTTCGTCATCAACCGATTGTCCCACGGCTTTCACCGCCTTGAGCGCGTACAAAGCCGCCCCAAGAGAGTGATCTGCCATGTGCGCCGTGGCAACTGCCTGACCTACCGCTCGAGCTACCGCTATTGCCGCAAGGTTTTCTGATTCTCGAGCGACAGCGTGAGATTGCACCGAAGCTTTTTGAGCTTGACCCACAGGAATTTCTCCTCTTGCCCAGTCTCGAGCGGTTTGAAGTGCCTCGAGCAGACGATCATCGGGTCGTTCGCCAAAGAGCGGTAGAACATGTTCGGCACAATCAGCCGCCCAAGTCATCAGTTGACGA
>JANMUC010000762.1:0-3974 GCA_031391225.1 Deinococcales bacterium | reverse complement strand
ATCGAGCACGTCGCCCTCTTGTCCAAAAGTGTAAACGGTTAAGTCTTTGTTTACGCTATCCAATAAATAGTCTTTTGCAGTTGTAAGCATTCCACCAGTTCCGCAGCATGGGTCATAAATGCTAACTATTTTTCCTTGTTTTTCAAAAATCGAACCCATCAAATTCAAATACTGTCCAGATTCAAGTATTCCACCAGATAATTGAAATATGTCTCTAATTTGATTACTATAATTAATTGCAGAATTCAAATCGTTTTTTTGTAAACTTAATTCGCCCAAAGATAACCAGAGCTTACCGATAATTTTTAAAAATTTATTATCAATTTTTTCTTCTGCGCTTTTTAAAACTGAAATTGCATCATCTAATCTTCCCATTTTATTCAATGATCCAGCAATATATTGTGAGGCTCGATAATAATACTCAGGTTTTTCTATAAATTTGTGTACTATGTTTTCTAAAACTAATACATCTCTATAATTTCCTAATTTAAAATTCATCTCAGCTTGTTCTAATAAATAGTTATTTATAAGTATCTCATTCATTTCTATGTATGCCATAGATTTCATGCGTAAGATTTCTTCCCCCCATTGATCAAAAGAACCTAGGGTTTTCCATATTATCCCTCGAGCACGATAAATTTCGAATGCTTTACTTTGATTCAACCCATCCTCGAGCGCCTTCCCATAATGCTCGAGCGCCAATTCATACGCATAAACCTGTGTTGCGGCTTCTCCCGCTTTCACTCGCCACGGGGCAGCTTCTCGAGGTTGCCCACCTTCCTCAAAATGCACGGCAATCCGTTCTGGCATTCCGTTTTGTGTGACCAGACTGACCGCCAGCTTTCGGTGCAGCAACTTGCGGCGGTCAGGACTTAACCCATCCTCGAGGGCGCGGCGGGTCAGGTCGTGGTTGAATTTGTAACCGTTTGGGTGTATTTCCAGCAGCTCGGCTTGGACGGCGCGTTCGATGCCTTCCAAACCCTCCCATTCGTTTAAGGCGGTGGCGCTGGCAATCAAATTCAGGTCAAAACCGTCCCCTGCAAGGCTGGCAGCCTCGAGCAAACGGCGGGTGGCTGCGCCAGCGCGGTTGACGCGTCCGATCACGGTTTCAATGACGGTGGTTGGAATGCGCAGTTCGCTGTAAGAGGTTTGGCTGTCCACGTCGTAAGGCGTGTGCCATTCGCCTGTCGCCATGACTTGCAATTCGCCTGCGCTGAACAGGTCGCGCAGCGTCTCGAGCATGAAGAAGGGGTTGCCTGTGGTGGCGTGATGCAATCGTTGCGCGAAACGTGGCGCGTCGTTGCCGCCAGTCAGGGCTTGAATCATGCCACGAACGTCGCGTTCTTTTAAGGGATTTAATGGGTGACGCTCGAGGATTCCGTCGCGTTTGAGGTCGTTTAAGACGGTGGTGGCGTTCTCGTTTTCGCTTAATTCTTGCGGGCGGGCGGTGGCAATCAGGCGCAGGTTGGTCTCGAGGCTGCGGCGGGTCAGGTGCGCGACAAATTCCAGACTGAGCGGATCAAACCATTGCAGGTCATCCAGAACGATAGTGCCAGTTCCGTTAAGGCTGGCAATCAGGGCGCGGCTTAAACCTTCCAAAAATCGGACGCGTCCCTCGAGTGAGGCTGGTGGGGCGTGCGCGGCGTGCTCGAGATCAAATTCTGGGATCAACCTGGCGCATTCGGTTTTCCAGACTGGCTCGAGGGTGTCTAACCAATTTGGTTTTTGCAAAGCTCGGCGCAAGGCTTCGGCAACTGGGTACAACGCGCTGCCGCTCGAGCCTTCACGTCCTTGCAGGGTGATGGTCGGGCTGTGATCTGCGGCAAAATCGCTGGCAAGTCGGGATTTACCAATGCCTGGTTCGCCCAGAATCAAATGCAGCACTTTTGTTTTGGCTTTTATTTGCTTCCAAGTGCTTTCGCGCCCAATCAACGGCGCGTGCAAGTTCAGGGTGGGTGACGCGGCAAGAACAGGGGTTGACCCTCGAGTGTTGGTATTGCGTAACCGTTGCGCGATGGCTCGAGTCTCGGGCAATGGCGTATCGCCCAATTCTTGATCGAGGGTTTGACTGAAACGGACAAATTGCAGCAAAGCGGTTTCGTTTTCGCCCAGAATCTCGAGCAAGCGCATGACTTCGCGTTGATGAAATTCTTGAAGCTCGTCATCTTGTAACAGACGCTTGTGTGCCTCGAGTGCGCCACGCAAGTCGCCTCTTGCCTCTCGGGTGCTGGCAACATGGCGCAGGGCTTCATGGTAACTGCTGGTCAGCTCAGAGCGCTTCAGCTCGAGCCAATCTTGAAAACCTTCAGCGCCTGGAATCTCGAGCGCATCCAAAAAAGCCCCGCGCCAGAGTTGAACCGCCGCCTCAAAATCGCCAGACTCGAGTTGAGTTTGATACCAAGAAAGATCGGTCTTGATGGGCGTCTCGAGCCTCACCATGTCGCCTTGGGTGGTCAGGATTTGGCTTGGGATTTTGGTTTTTAATTCGTACAAGCGCTGCCGCAAGTTGCGCCGTGCATCGGTTTGATCCATGTCCGACCAGAGCAAATCTGCCAACTTGTCACGGTTGGTTTCGCCATTGACGGCAAGGTACGCGATTAAACCCAACCCTTTTTTGTCCCGCATGACAAGGGGTTTATCGTTGATCCGCAACAAAGGGTTTCCGAGCATTAACAGTTCATTCATGGTTTACCCAAATGAAATTGCTAAGGAAAATGATAGAATTGTGGGAACAATGTACACCATTTGCTCAAAGTTTGCCATAAGCAATTTGGACGA
Source organism: Deinococcales bacterium (assembly GCA_031391225.1). Lineage (GTDB taxonomy): Bacteria > Deinococcota > Deinococci > Deinococcales > JAAFIG01 > JANXTZ01. Next base: position 1,196 of record JANMUC010000762.1, on the reverse strand, counting down.
AGGCTAATTTTTACGCTCGAGATTTGAAGTGTACTCTGGGTCACGCAAAAAGATGGTGTCAGAAAATTGTCAACGCTCGAGATTCTGGTTTGACTTCTTGCTTTGACACTAAAATCAGCAAATGTGGCGCTGCTCTCATCCCCGACCCTTCTCTCAACATCGAGAGAAGGGAGTTTACGTGCTAGACAGGTTGGGCGCGAATTATTTCTTTGATTTTCTTGATGACTTCGGGCAGTTGCTCGAGCACCATTTCATTGCTAAAACGCAACACCCGCAACCCTCGAGATTTCAATGTTTCGGTTCGCAGGGCATCATAAATTTGGGCTGCAACCGTGTCATGCACTTCACCATCCAATTCGATCACCAATTTGGCACTGGCGCAGTAAAAATCCACAATGTACCGACCAAACGCTTTCTGTCGCAAAAACCGCACGCCCTCGAGATTCGCGCCTCGTAAAACCCGCCATAGTATTTCTTCGGCTGGTGTTGGATTTTGCCGTTGTGCCTTTTGAAGCTCGAGCAGGTATGGCGGTGATTTCACAAAAAAATCTTAAACCGAAATCCATTGCCGCCACTCGAGACAGCAATCAGACTCCCTTCTCTCTTGGGAGAGAAGGGTCGGGGATGAGAGGAGAAAGGACATTCGTGTCTCGAGTCAACCCTCAAAATTCAGGTTGAAACTCCCCCCATTCACGCCTTAATACCCCACAAATCTCCCCCAGCGTCGCCGCCGCCCGAAACGCTTCAATGACAAACCCAAACAAATTCTCTGACCCTCGAGCCGCAACAGCCAGTTTCTCGAGCGCAGCATCGGTAACACTTTGATCTCGAGCCGCACGGTAGGCTTTGACTTGCGCCCCGCGTTTTGCGTCGGTGCTGGCGTCAATTTTTTGAATTGGCACGCTGGCAGTGTTGGCACTCTGAAATTTATTCACGCCGACCACAATTCGCTCGAGTTTTTCGATGTCGCGTTGAAATCGGTACGCGGCTTCCTCAATTTCTTTTTGAATAAATCCTTGCTCGACTGCCGCCACGCTGCCGCCCAAACTTTCGATGCGTTCAATCATTTCCAGGGCTTCACGCTCGAGTTGGTCGGTTAAAGCTTCGACGTAATAACTGCCGCCGAGCGGGTCTGGCGCTTTCGTCACGCCACTTTCAAACGCCAGCACTTGCTGGGTGCGCAGGGCGAGCGTGGC
>JANMUC010000516.1:0-6964 GCA_031391225.1 Deinococcales bacterium | reverse complement strand
CTCGAGGATTGAAACTTAAAGGTATCCACGCCATTTCGTATTCTGGAAAATGTCGGGCACGGGTTCGCTCGTGCTCGAGGATTGAAACATCTTTAAATAATCTTCTATAGCCGAACCAGATGTCGGGCACGGGTTCGCTCGTGCTCGAGGATTGAAACCTGTCTTTGACCGTGAGGGATACACTAACCTCGAGTCGGGCACGGGTTCGCTCGTGCTCGAGGATTGAAACTCTTAGACCCACCTTACGACGCTGGCGATCATGCGTCGGGCACGGGTTCGCTCGTGCTCGAGGATTGAAACCTATAACTCGAGCTTGGTTTCAAGAACAACAACAGTCGGGCACGGGTTCGCTCGTGCTCGAGGATTGAAACCACAGTTTTATCCTGAGTACATAACCATTCGAGTGTCGGGCACGGGTTCGCTCGTGCCTCTAAGACTTTCTTCTAACGTGTTACGCTCTTACTTGACGTGATTTCACTTTTTGCTGACGAATTTGATTCTGATCTCTCGAGTGATAAAACACAACAACTCATGGTTCTGCCTGAGCAACTTGGACTCAAGCTGTTTTTGGAACGCCACCCTTTGCGAAGGCTGTCTTTTGTGAAACAAGTTTTTCTGGATACAAAACCAGTGAATGGTCTTTACCATTATCGAACTCGAGATTTAGAAATCAGTGCCACACGAACTCAATCTGATTTTGGGTTACGGTATCAAAAGCAAAAAATCTGGAGTGTCAGTAGCATTGCTCGAGATGCGGATGCTGCGATTTGCAGGACTTTTGTTCACGAACTGGGGCATCATTTGCATTGTGTTTTACGTCAAGTTGACGCGCTGGCTTTTCGTAGCACAATGTTGATTCCAATCAGTGATTCGATCACACGGTATGGTTTGGTTAATCCTCAAGAACATTTTGCCGAAAGCTTTGCGGCATTTGTTTTTCAACGTGTTGAATTGCTGATGGATAATTCATTTGGCTATGCTATGATCCAAAGTGTTTTAGAGCGCCTAGAGCTGGAAATAAAGGAATTACCATGATTGCCGAACGCAATTTTAAACTGTTATCAACGGCTCAGATTTCGAGTTATTTGCTCGAAACCAGTTTGAATGGTGATCTTCAAAAATCTGAGTACGATAGAATCATGGCAGAACTCAAAACTCGGGATATTCATCCTGAAGCTTTAGCCAGCCTTGTTGTGCTTGGTGATCCCGAATGGTATTCAGATCGTTTACGCGTGGTGCGTTCAGAATCTTGACAGTTAGAGGATTGAAACAACCTTCGCAAACTCGAGCGAGCATGAAAAGCTGTCGGGCATAGGTTTGCGTGTACCTGAGGATTGAAACAGTGGTTGTGTTGTGCCTGATTCTGCCCACAAATTGTCGGGCACGGGTTCGCTCCTGCTCGAGGATTGAAACATGTATCTTGCCACTTTACAACACCAGATATAGGGTCGGGCACGGGTTCGCTCGTGCTCGAGAATCAGGCTAAGTTCTATGCTACCCGAGATGCACCTACTATGAATATCGGACTTGAATTAGGTACGCGTTTTCAGTAGTATTTTAAAGGTCACATGGTCTTTTATGAAACACCAGTTTTTATCAAATTGATTGACAAATTCTTATCAGACGATGAGCGTTTTAAATTGTTGAACACGGTATTGATCAATCCAGATTTTGGAGTTTTAGTCCCGCGTGGTGGCGGTATTCGCAAGCTTCGTTGGACTCTAAAAGCAAGGGGTAAAAGTGGTGGCTTGCGGGTGATTTACGTCTGGTCAAAAACCCGAGATCAAATTTTGTTTTTTGTGGCGTATCCAAAGTCTGAAAAGTCAGATTTGACCCAGGAGGAAATCAAAATCTTTGCGAAAGAGGCGAAATTATGGCTGTGAAAACCGATTACACGGCGTTGATAAAGCAAAGCGTGTTGGAAGCCGCAGAGATTCGTCAGGGCATGACCAAAAATGCTCGAGTGACTGTTCTGGAAGTTGTGGATGTGATCAAAGTTCGGCAGTCTATGAACTTAACCCGCGCAAAGTTTGCATCTTTAATTGGTGTTTCCGAGCGCACGCTCGAGAGTTGGGAGCAAGGACGTTCTAAGCCTACGGGCGCGGCACGGTCTTTGTTGCGTGTGGCAAGTTGTCAGCCGAAAATTGTTTTTGAATCGTTACGTTGATTGGGATTTACTTGAAGTTACCTTCTATTTTATTGAAAATTTCGAGTACGGGTTTGCTCGAGGATTGAAAATTGGATGTTGAACGCGGAAACCTCGAGCTTTTCAAAGTTGGGTATGAGTTCGCTCGTGCTCGAGGATTGAAACTTTAATCGCACTCGAGCTGTGCTCTGTTTTGACATTTTGGGCACAGAGGATATTTGAGCACTTGATTTGGGTACGCTAAAAGCGTAGGGTACCAACAATCGTGAAGTTTACATTTATTCAACTTTTCGTTTTTTTCAAGTCGGCAAGCAAACTTTTATCTGACGAGGATGTACGCCTGCTCGAGAACTTCTTGCTCGAGAATCCCAAAGTAGGACGTGTTATTGAAGGCACGGGCGGTTTGCGAGAAATGCGTTGGGCAAAAATAGGTTTGGGTAAACGAGGCGGAGTTAGGATCGTGTATTTCTGGGCTGAAAGGCGTTCGACGTTGTACTTTTTTGATGCGTATAACAAAACCGAGAAGTTAGATTTAAGTGCAGCGGATAAAAAGCGTCTTGCAGCAATTCTCAAGGAGTTGGAATGAAAAAGTCTCGTTCAAATACCGATCTTAAACGTGATTTGTTCGCTGCTGCCGAAGAGGCAGTTTCAATCTCGAAAGGAAAAAATTCTCCTGTCGTATCTCGAGTGATTGAAGTGGTCATGGCTCAAGAAGTTCGTAAAAAACTGAAATTGAATCGCTCAGAATTTTCGCATTTGCTTGGTGTTTCAGAACGCACTTTGGAAAATTGGGAGCAGGGTCGTGTCAAACCTAGTGGTGCGGCGCGTTCGTTGTTGCGCGTTGCGGCGCACAGTCCGGCTGTAGTTCTCGAGGCTTTGCGGTAAGTTTGGGTATGGATTTACTCGTGCTCGAGGATTGAAACATCAAGCACGTGCAGCCTGAAGATGTTGTTAGGGCGTCGGGCACGGGTTCGCTCGTGCTCGAGAAGTTATGCAATCCAGTTGTTTTGAAGCACTCGAGTATCAAAAAATGAGATCGATTGTATTCAATTTGCTCCAGGCAACAATTCAAGAGCGAGGCAGCCCACACACCCAAACAAAATTATTGCCTAATCTAAATTCATCGCGTATTCAAAACGCCCTGAGGTGCAACTAAACAATGCACTTGGGAGCTTTTGAATTGCTCGAGATTTTAAGGAGGCAATTTATGAAGATTAAATTGATGTTGTCGGTTGGCTTGGTTGGTCTGGGATTGGTTTCGTGTATGCCTAAAGCTTCAGCGCCCGCCCCTGCCGCCACACCTGCAATGGCAGCGCCGATGCTTGATATTGTGGACACGGCTGCCGGAAACAAGGATTTCTCGACGTTGGTGGCTGCCGTGCAGGCGGCTGGGCTGGTCGAAACCCTGAAAAGCAAAGGTCCTTTTACAGTCTTCGCGCCGACCAATGCCGCCTTTGCCAAACTGCCTGCTGGCACGGTCGAAAGCTTGTTGAAGCCAGAAAACAAAGCCACGCTGGTTAAAATTTTGACCTATCACGTGGTGTCGGGCAAGGTTTTGGCTGCCGATGTCGTCAAACTGAGTGGCAAGATGGTGAAAACCGTTCAGGGCAGTGATGTGACCGTGACCGTCGCGGATGGAAAAGTGAAAGTCAACGATTCGAATGTGATCGCCACCGACATTGAAACCTCGAACGGCGTGATTCACGTGATTGACACGGTTTTGCTGCCCAAATAATGCAAGCTTGAATTCTTGCTTCCTCGAGTGTCAAGCTCGAGGATTTTTTGTGGCTCGAGAAACCTTGTCTGCATTGCGGTGTTAAAACTTCATGGAAGGGTGTTTAAAATAATGTTGTGATCGCTGACATTCATGAAACCATTAAAAACCTCTTGTTTGAACACGCTGGGTTTTCGCGCAGGGACGTGGACATTGATTTCGAGATTCCAAACCGCAATTGGATTGGCACGCTGACCCGACCCACGATCAATTTTTTCTTGTACGATTTGGAAGAAGACACCAAGAACCGTGGCAGTTTGGACAACGCGTACTTTCAGCAGCGCGGTGAGAAATCGAACATCGCCAAGTCCAGACCGCGCCGCATGAATTTGAAATATCAGGTCATGGCGATCAGTCAGGACACCAGGGATCAACACGAATTGCTCTGGCGGGTGCTGGCAGTCCTGATGAAGTTCCCGATCATTCCAGACAACGTGTTGCCCAAAAGCATCACCGAACTGGGCATGAGCGTTAACTCGAGGGTTTCTCAACCCGATGATGGTCCGCGTCCGAACGAGTTCTGGAATGCACTCGAGGTTCCGCCGCGCCCGTCGTTGTTGTATGTTTTGACCGCGCCGCTCGATTTGGATTTGATTACTCAAGAACCGTTGGTGTTAACCCGAACCTTACGGACTTTCGACATGCAGTATCCAGTTCAAGATGAGGTCCGTGGCTTGCGCCGAACGATTGGTGGCATCGTCAAACGTGATGGTTCTGCGCTGGCTGGTGTGACGATTTGGCAAGAGAACAGCGCGGCAGCCGGCAGCATCAGCGATCAAAACGGGCGTTTTGTGCTCGAGAGTGTTAATGAGGGCACGGTGGCGTTTCGGGTGGTTGAACAAGGTAGCATTCCCGTGCGGGTGGTGTTGCAAGTGCCGAGCGACGATTACGACATTCATCTCGAGCAGCAAAATGTGCTCGAGGTTAAATCAAGGAAAAACAAGTGAATGCCTTCGTCACCCAAACCGATCAGGGCAATGAATGGTTGCTCGAGAGTGCCAGGCATTTGCGCGAATTGTACGTGCCACTGCGTGCCAAGCTCGAGCATCTCGAGTTGGACGAAGCCACCGAAGTTGAAAGCATCGAAGTCACCACTCAGCGTCAAAGCGCCTTGGGCATGTTGTGCTCAAAGTTTGGTTTAAGTCGTTTTGAACGCGATGCGGTGGTGATTCTTGCCATGATGAACCTCGATGCGGGTTTGCCATCGATTTTCCTCAGCGCTTTTTCGGACGGTGCGCCGACAGTGACGTTTATAAAATTGTTGGAAAGTTTTTCGTTTGCCACTCACCTCGATCAAGTTTCGTTCGCGCCCGAAAGTCCGTTGCGGCGCTGGGATTTGGTGAAACTCAGTGACAGCCTCAACTCGAGCGATGTTGCCCTGAACGCCCGCACGCTGGTTTTGGACGATTGGGTGTACTTGTACCTCAGTGGCGTTCAAACCGTGGATACGGTCTTGCAGGGCGCGATTCAAAGTCCAAACGTCGAGCGTTATCTGAACCTGACGACGGCACAACAGAGCATCAGTCAACATGCCAGCCAGCAGTTTGGGCATTGTCTGATCCAAATTTGGGGCATCGAAACCGACATTAAAAGCAGCCTCGCCCGCGAGATCGCCCGCTCAAATGGGGCGCAGTTGTTTCACTTAAATGCCAACACCATTCCCCATCAATCAGAAACGCTCGAGCGGTTTATGGTCGCCTGGAATCGTTTGGCTCGGGTTACGCCAGATGCCGCGTTGTGGATCAACAGCGATGACCTGAGCAACCTCGACCCTGTTCAGTTTGAGCATCAAGCTCGAGCCATCAGTCAGTTCATGCGGCGCTGCGAATGTCCGTTGATTCTGACGACCCGCAACCCCAGGGCATGGGGCGTTCCCAGTGTCAGCTTCGAGGTCACCAAGCCCAGCGCCAGCGAACAACGCGAACTCTGGAAGGCGTACATGTTTGAGCATCAAAGCGCTGAAGCCTTGGACGCTGCCCAACTCGAGCTGCGCGTTGCCAACCTTGCCAGCCAATTTCATTTTTCGGGCACGATGATTGAACGCGCCGTGTCAGAAGCCTTTGGGCAACTCGAGCCTGAAACCTCGCCCGAGGACACACTCGAGCGTCTTCACCATCATTTATGGCACTCGAGCTTGACCTTAACGCGTCCGCCACTCGAGGGCTTAACCCAACGCATTGTGCCTGCGGGCAGTGCCAGTTGGGACCGTTTGGTTCTGCCAGACAATGAGGCAAACATTTTAAAGTCAATGGTCGCGCACATCAACCAGCGTCAGAAAGTCTTTGAAAATTGGGGTTGGGAAGCCGACAGTTCGCGGGGTTTGGGCATCAGTGCGCTGTTCAGTGGCTCGAGCGGCACGGGCAAAACCTTTTCCGCCGAGATCATCGCCAAAGAACTTGGGGTTGATTTGCAACGCATTGACTTGCCGAGTGTCGTTTCCAAGTACATTGGCGAGTCCGAAAAAACTTTGGCAAAAATTTTTGACGCCGCCGAATACGGTGGCAGCATTTTGTTGTTCGACGAAGCCGATGCCGTGTTTGGCAAACGTTCCGAGGTCAAAGATGCCAATGACCGTTACGCCAATCTCGAGGTCAGTTATTTGCTGCAACGCATGGAATCCTTTCGGGGTTTGGTGGTTTTAACCACCAACCAGGAAACCAGCATGGATACGGCTTTTTTGCGGCGCATTCGGTTTATCGTGCGCTTTCCAACGCCCGACAAAAACGCCCGTAAGCTTTTGTGGCAAACCATTTTCCCTGCCGACACGCCAACGCATAACCTTGATTACGACAAACTTTCGCAACTCGAGGTTTCGGGCGGTAACATTCGCAACATTGCGCTGGGCGCTGCCTTTATTGCCGCCGCCTCGAGTGATACCGCAATGGGTGTCAACATGCAGCATTTGTTACAGAGCGCCCAAGAGGAAATCCGCAAGCTCAAACGTTTGCCGCGTTCGGGCGAATTGAATGCCTGGGTTTAAAAATTAAAAACCCGAGCCTCAAAAGGGCTAACGTCTCATTATTTTGCCGATTTTCGATTGGTGA
>JANMUC010000731.1:0-6152 GCA_031391225.1 Deinococcales bacterium | reverse complement strand
GAAAAAACTTAAGCCACTCGTAAACGCCAGTGGCTCGAGTCTAGTGGTCAATAAACAGATTAGAGTGTGCTGTAAGAATAGAAATGGACTATAATTCATGCGAGTAAAGCATTTCTGTGGTTTTAATATTGAGTTATTCACAATAATGAAAAGTACAATAAATTACGTTTAGGGCAGAAATTCGTGCTAGAGTTTTCGGATGGATTACACATATGAAGTTGATTTAGCCAACGGTAAGACTTTTAAAATTACCTATGGTGAAAAGCTGTCACCATTTTTCGGGATCGCTGTTATTGGTGGAAGTTCAAGTTCATCGGGTGGTGAGCCTATCGGTTCTTATTCGGCAGCCGAATTGATTGAATTGCTTCAGCAAAGTCCCACATTTACAGACATAACTGGAAATACACATGCCTCATCTGCGATTGTCTCAGTAAGGCAAACTCAAACTACTGACTTTATAGATTTACCTCCAATAATTAGTAATTCACAGAAATAATTTTTGCCAAAGTGGTTTTGATCCGTTGAGACTCGAGCTTCAAGTCAACAAACTCCCTCGAGCCTGCATGGGTTGCGAAAAAATCAGCAGCGTGATGGTGGCGATCAGTAACAAAACCAAAATTTGCGGCAAGAGTTTCAAAATCAGGCTTCTCGAGTTTCCATTGCTGGCAACACTGGCTTTTTGAAATGCGGCATAGCCACTTGCGGCAAGGGCAATGTAAGTAATCACAACTTGGACTGGAAAAATTCCGTCGCTTCTGGGAATGCTGGGTTTGGGCAGGTCTACCAGGGGCAAACCAAGGTTTTGCAGCGCGGTCACAATGTTGGGCAGCAGTGTCGCATAACCCGTGATGAAGTGAAATAAGTAATGCCCGCCCCAAATTCCCAGGCACATTGGTAGCAGCACGCTGGCGTAATCACGCAATCTTGCGCCTGAAAGCCTCGCGGCAAGGCTCGAGAGTGCCACCCCGCCCAGAATTCCAAAACCTTGAATCACAAGCAGCAGAACCGCCTCTGAGCCCGTACCAAGGAAACTCGAGAGGCTAGCAGCGAAACTAAAAAACGTGGGAATCATGGCGAAGGCATTGACCAATCCCGCCCAGGTTAAAACAGTGACAAACAATGCCCAGTCCGCTTTGGGTCGTGCTTGAATGGCTTCACGAATTGGTGATCGAACCTCGAGCGCCACATTGTCGTAAGGGCAAGCCCTGACGCAATTCAGGCAGAGGGTGCAATCGGTGTTGCTGGTGATGGCGGGCACGAACAAATCGGTTTCGCAACCAGGGAACGAACCTTGGGTCGCGTGGATTGCCCCAGCCATTGGAAGCTCGAGCAGCACATGTTCGGAGCGGTTGCCAAACAGTGGTGCTCGAGTGGTCGGGGTTTCCTCGCGTCCATTCAGACAGTATTTGCCCTCGCAAGAAGTGCAGACGCTCGAGTTGATGGCAGTAATTTGTGTGGGACTTGCCCCTGCAATGGCAAAATTAAAATTTCCAAGAGGACAAACGTATTTGCAGAATGTTCCTGCTGGAAAAAGTGTATCCACAATCAAAGCCGCCGCGAAGTAGCCGATCATCAGCCAAGCAGTCAAGTATGGACTCGCCCAGAGGTCAAAGAATTCGTAACAAAACAAAAACAAAAACATTAAACCAAGCACCAAATACTTGTTCTGCAAAAACCTTGGAAACTCGAGTTTGGGGGTGAACCTTGCCAGAAATTTGCTTGCGCCCCTGGTCAGCATAAGTGGGCAGGCGGCGCAAAATAAATTGCCGACAATCGCAATAGCAAGCGCCACCAAGCCTCGGTAATGTACCCACACGCTGACGGTAGCGACGTTGACGGGTGCAATCTGGCGACCTGTGAAACCATCAAAAATTGCCAGCAATGCCAGCAAAAACAATGGGACTTGCAACACAAACCTCGAGTAACGCCAACGCAAAAAAGAGCCAACAAGTGGCAGGCGCAAAACATCAAAGCGGGCGGCTCGAGGTTGAGCGGTCATAAAACTAGACCCTGTAACCAGTCTCTCGAGTCCGAGCAAAGATTTAAACTTAAAGGCTGTTTCTCAAGCCTTTGTTGCCCAAATAAGGGTTGAATTAAACTCCCTTCTCTCCTTGGAGAGAAGGGTTGGGGATGAGAGGGATACAAGAGCGTCACGATTCAAGTCTCCTCTACTGCGCAACCTCGAGTTTGACATCGTTGGTCAGGGTTTCATTGTCTTTTTTGGCGGTCACGGTCAGAATCCAATCACCGCTCATGTTGAAATCAAAATTGTTGACTTGGTATTTTCCAGCGCCAAGTTCCGTGACTGTGCCATCAACCGTTCCCATACCAGCATGGGTCATGTTGCCTTCAACATTGACATTCCAGCCTTCAAGCAGTTGCTTGTCACGCTCGAGTTTTAAGACAATGTTGGTCTTGCCGATGCGTGGGGTATTTGGGTTTAACTCGAGGGTCACATCAAGTTTGCTCGAGCTTTTTGGAGCGCAGGCGGTCAATGCCAGCAGTAAAATCAAGAAAAGTTTTTTCATGGTTGTGTGGGTGGCTCAAGGGTCTGAATTTTTGGACGGCGGAACAACACAAACACCAGCACCAAGACCGATAACACGACAGGAGTGACCGCAACCAGAATCAGCAAACCAGTGCCTGGGCTGCCTGCGGTGTTGGCGGGCAAAATTAATGACATCGTTTTTTGGATTGGAAACTCAACATCGGCTTTGGCTTCAAGTGATTCTCGAGGGAAGGTCGTGTCTTGAATTACGAGTTTGTACTTGCCCGCTGGAATTTTTTGCAACCTGGCGCTGTACTCGCCGTCACCTGTCTCGAGCAAAGTGTCGCGGTAGCTTGTGCCGGCTTCGTTGTAAACGAGGTAATTCAGTTTCGCGTTTTTGATTGGGAAGCCGCTCGGATCGCCCAGCAACGCCACGAATTTATCACCGCGCACCACCAAATCAATGTTGACGATGCTCGAGTGGGCGAAAGCATTCGAGATCATCAGAAAAACAATTATCAGCAGTCCTCGAGCGTATTGCATCATGTTTAAGATACCCAGACTTGGTGAAGATTGAACAGGGGCTTTTATAAGATTGAGCGAAGAAAACGTTGAACAAAAAGCTGCTCGAGATTTAGATTTCTCGAGCAGTACGGTTTAAATTCAAGTTTTATTCGGCAGGAACTTGGCTTGGAATGGCGGGTGGCACGACCAGAACGCTGAGCGCAACGCTGCACAGGGCGGTCATGACCGTAATGCCTGTCCAAAGCTCGCGGCTGATGCCGATGCCACCGTTTAAGGCGAGTGCCAGAAAGTGCAATCCCCAAATTGCGATTGGGGCAATGATCGCAAAAACGCGAAACTCGAGCACCTTTGAAGGACCGGGTTTCATGGTGAAGACCATGGCGTCCATGATGATGCCAGCCAGGGTTGCCAGCAGCACTTGTGGCAAATAACCGCCGTTGCCGAACATGGCGAACATCGCAAGGGTGTTCAAGCCCAGAATCAGTGTGAACGTGCCAATTGGTGTGCGCCAACGACGGAGCAGCAAGAAGGCTGTACCCATGATGACAACATTGCTAAATAAGATTCCGGCGTCAGTCAATCTCGAGGCGGCGTAAGCGATCAAACCGCCGTAATTGGCGAGTTGCGAGAATCGTTCGCTCGAGTCTGGGACGTTGACCAAGCCCCACAAGTGCATGTTCATAAAGGTGGTGAAGCTGAAGGTAGCAAACACGGCGAGCAAAGCTGGTAAAAAAGCTCTAAAACTTGGGGTGGCGCTCGAGTTGTGCCAGATGGCGCGAAGTGGGCTGGTGATCAGCAGTGTTGCACCCAAATACAGCATCAGGTGCGTTGGGCTGAGCAGCGCGTCAATGCCAACTTCGATGCCAAAGGCGGTGTGCCAGATCATGTCGCTCACGCCGCCAAGTCCAAAAACGATTGCGCCGATCAAACCCAGTTCGTAACCAACTGGAATGGCGTTTGGTCCAGTCCAGCCTTGACGCAAGCGCCTGAAGACCATCCAGACCACCCAGAGCGCAGTGGCGGTAAAGCCCGAGTACAGTATGGCGTGCCAAGGTGTGAAGAAGTCTTCGATGGTGTTGCGCAGGTTTGAATGCGCGAAACCATCAATAAAAACGCCTGCCATCAACCATAATCCAAAAGCGACGGTGGCAAGGTTTTCGTTCCAACTGGCTTGGGCTTTGCTGGTTTGAAGTCGAACCTCAGTTTGTCTTGGGACGCTGTACGCCATATTGACCTGCTTTCTGGATGATTGACACCCGTGGTACTTCAAAACTAAAACTTTTGATCGAAGATTACTCGAAGATTCCTGTAATTTTGCTTCAAATTGGCTCGAAGCCGCGCTTCAACTCGAGCAACCCAGTTTGATTGAATTCAGTATGCCTTGGTTTGAGGTTGGCTTCAACTCGCATTTTTGTTAAACCAGGAAAGCTCGATATTTGCGTTTCCAGGCTTCTTTTGTTAAGCTTTACGCCATAAATGCGAGCAAATACTCACATTCTTGAGGTTCGGAAACTTCCGCAGCAGATTCGCAGTCAACGGCGGGTCGAAAAAATCTTGTCTGCCGCCATCGAAGTTTTTAAGGAAGTGGGCTTCGATGCCGCCACCACCAATGAAATCGCCGCTCGAGCCGAAGTATCCATCGGCAGCTTGTACCAGTTTTACCCCAACAAATCCGCGATTCTGAACGCCCTCGGCACGCGTTGTCTGCTGGAGTTACGGGTTTTGCTGGTTGATCAAGCCATCAGCGACGACAGCCTAGCGATTCCATTTGAAGCTTTGCTTGACCGGGTTTTTGCCGCGCTGCAGATGTTTTCCAAACAAAATGATGGCTTGTTCGCCGCCATTGCAAAATCACCGACTTTAGGCGAATTCGTCAACGCCGAACAACAATTTACCGATGAAATCATTCGACGCTTGGAATTTAACCTCGAGCACCGCACCCCAAACCTCGATCCAAAAAAGCGGCACATCATGGCAAAAACGTGCGTGATTTGCGCCCATGCCCTGTTTGAAACGCGCCAATCAGAACACCATGAAGCCCTGCTGCTTGAGGCAAAAACAATGATCATGGCGTACCTCGAGCCTGTGCTGGAAGTGTAGGTAATGTGTCCGTAATGCTTTGAATTACACTAAAGGCATGAACCGACGCTCGAGAATCCTGATCCTGTTGGCATTTCTGACATCCTCGCAAGCTTTCGCGCACGTCAAATGGTTTCAAGGCGAACGTCCACCACTGGATTTGAACGCGTTTTTTCAACCCTTGCCGTTGCTGTTTTCTGGTGCGATTGCATTGGTTGTGCTGCTGTTGTGGTTTTTTCAACGCGCTCGAGCGGGACGAGGTTTTTTACCTGGCGCAGAATTCTTTAACGCCACCAAGGAACGCCGCATGGGCTTGTACGGTTTTATTCCCGCCATTCTGGGGATTCATATTGCCGTGCCGCTGTTGGTTGCTGGCGTCACAGGACATCTTTTTTCGACCGACAACGAACTGATGGGCGCATGGAAACCCATTCTGGGCTTGCTCGAGACTGGCATTGCGCTGTCACTTTTTTACGGTGGTTTTGCCAGAATTTCGGCGGTGCTGCTGGCTTGGCTTTGGTTTGTAGGATTGTTTATTTTTGGTCTGGAAGCCATGTTTGACAATGCTTTAATGTTGGGCTTTGCAGCCTTTTTCTGGCTGGCAGGTCGAGGTCCTATCAGCGTGGACAGGTTGTTATTCCCGCGCCTCGAGCCGAGCGCAAGCAGCATGACACAAGCCGTACCCGTCTTAAGAATTGCTTTGGGAATCAGCTTGGTCGCCGCCGCACTCAGCGAAAAACTGGCAAACCCTGCGCTGGCAAGAATGTTCCTCGAGCAATACCCTTTAAATTTTACCAACGCCTTGGGCATTCCAATTCCAGATAACATTTTTGTGCTTTGCGCTGGCAGCGTCGAATTGCTGGTTGGATTGTGCCTGATTTTTGGGGTGTTTACCCGCGAAATTATTGTGATCGCCTGGTTGCCAATCAATTTGACCCTGACCATTTTTGACTGGTCAGAATTGGTCGGACACTTACCGATTTATGGCACGATGGCACTGCTGTTCGTGTGGGACTCGAGCAAAACAAACCTCGAGTTATGGGTCAAAGGTTTACGTGAA
>JANMUC010000718.1:0-3369 GCA_031391225.1 Deinococcales bacterium | reverse complement strand
CGCGTCTTGACCATAAAACGCACCTGACGGGCATGGTCGCGTCTTGACCATAAAACGCACCTGACGGGCATGGTCGCTTCGGGCGGAATCGCTTCGCGTCAAACATTGTGCAAGGTGCTGTAGGTCACTCGAGATTGGATTTCCGCGTCACACTGGCGGAACGTCTTGAGCTAAAAATTTACGCAGATGAGCAAGCTACTGACTCGAAAACTCAAGTCTGGTATTTTTAACATCGTTGCTCGTTAAAGCCGTTATAAGGTAAGTCTGATGTATTGACCGCAATTGTTCGGATTCGACTTTCCCAAAGATCATGAACTTTAAGCTGGAAAACCGTGTCCTTTGCCAAAATTCGCAGTCTCATCGGGTTTTTCGCTCGAGTGATTAGGCAATTCTTTGCCATCAATCAAAAGTTGGAACTCGTCAGCGTTCAGGGTTTCACGAATCAAAAGTTCGTCCACAACCCGCATCATCAAGTGACGGTGTTGCTCGAGCAGTGCTTTGGCAGCTTCATAACATGTCTCGAGAATTGTTTTGACCTCCAGATCAATCGCTTTGGCGGTGGCATTGCTGTAATGACGGTTTTCAATGCCAAGCCCTAAATAATCTTGGTTTTCTTCGATCAGTGCCACATGCCCCAAGGTTTGGCTCATGCCCCATTCGCCGACCATTTTACGAGCCAGTTGCGTGGCTCGAGCAAAATCGTTTTGCGCCCCAGTGGTGACATCGCCAAACTCGAGTTCCTCGGCAGCGCGACCTGCCATAAAAACCGTGATGTGATCCATAATTTGATTGCGGGTCAAGTGGTCTTGTTC
The DNA here is from genome assembly GCA_031391225.1 of Deinococcales bacterium. Classification (GTDB taxonomy): domain Bacteria; phylum Deinococcota; class Deinococci; order Deinococcales; family JAAFIG01; genus JANXTZ01. Next base: position 2,557 of record JANMUC010000718.1, on the reverse strand, counting down.
GCTGGGCATGGATTGCATAAAACCAGCGGCATTGCCCCGTGGCACAATGGTCAGTTTGTGAACTCGGTCTGCCAAGGGCAGTAAATTGGCTGCCAGCGCGTGACCAACCTCGTGAAAGGCGGTAATGCGCTTGTCGGCGTCAGGAATAACCCTGGATTTTCGGGCAGCGCCCATCGTGACACGGTCAGCCGCCTCGTCTAAATCTTTAATGCCAATCCGTCGCCGTCCCGCTCGAGCCGCCAGCAGTGCGGCTTCGTTCAGTAAGTTCACCAAATCAGCCCCGACCATGCCAGGGGTGCGCCGCGCGATCAGTTTGAGGTCCACGTTGTCCTCGAGTGGCTTTTTGCGGGAATGCACCCGCAAGATTTCCTCGCGTCCTTTGACATCGGGCGCATCGACCACCACTTGACGGTCAAAACGACCAGGACGTAACAATGCGTTATCCAGTACGTCTGGGCGGTTGGTGGCAGCCAGAATAATAATGTCGTGCTTGGTTTCAAAACCGTCCATTTCAACCAGCAATTGATTTAAAGTCTGCTCTCGTTCGTCGTTGCCGCCGTTCATGCCCGAACCGCGTTTGCGTCCAACGGCGTCAATTTCGTCAATAAAAATAATGCACGGCGCGGCTTTGCGGGCTTGTTCAAACAAATCCCGTACCCTTGACGCGCCGACCCCCACGAACATTTCGACAAAATCACTGCCGCTAATCGTAAAGAATGGCACTCGAGCCTCGCCAGCCACGGCTTTTGCCAGCAGGGTTTTGCCGCTGCCAGGAGGTCCAATTAACAAACACCCTTTGGGGATTCGAGCGCCGATATCGTGAAACCGAGTGGGATTTTTTAAGAAATCCACCACTTCGGCAAGTTCTTCTTTGGCTTCGTCGCAGCCTGCCACCTCACGAAAGGTGACTTTGGGTTTTTCAACCTGTCGCGCTCGAGATTTACCAAAACTTGGCGCACCGCCGACATCTTTGGATGCCCTTGACCTTAACCATAAAAATCCTCCGATCAATAAAATTGGCAGTAAGGCTTGCAAACCCAGCACCACAAAGCGGTTGGTTCGGTTCGCGCCGATGATGCGGTATTCGGTCTTGTACTTTTCTCGTGCCAGGTTTAGCTCATTAAATAGGCGCTTGTCAAGCAGCAACTGCGTTTCGTAATTGTGATCGTCTTTTGAAACAATTCTTGCTGTGCTGACTTGCACCACACCAGAACTGGAAATACTTGCATTACCAGAGGGCAAGATCGTCACGCTTTGTACTCCGCCCAGCCTTAAATCCTCGAGAAACTGGCTTTCAGGAACACTCTCAGCCAAGCCCGTACCACCCAAAAGGGCGAGCAGCAAAACAAGTTCCCGAATCCAACGTCGCATCAGACTTACAGGGTATCACTCACAGAATAAAGAACTGTTACGCAAACACCAGATCAAGGCTCGAGCTTGGTATTGTGATGTATGGATGTCGTATGGGTTGGCGCAGCTTACATAATGGGTCTGTTAGGGTCACGGGTTGGCTTTCCGCCACTTGTCGGATACCTGCTGGCTGGATTTATCTTGTACGCCTTTGGCTATCGTTCAAGTGAAGCCTTGCATACCTTGGCAGACATTGGCGTGTGGTTGTTGCTGTTCGCGGTGGGTTTAAAGTTTAAATTGCAAAACCTGATTCGCGCCGAAGTGCTGGGCGTTGGCGGCTTGCATTTGGTCATCTCGAGCCTCTTGGTTTTCTTGGTGATGTTTTTAACGCTTGGTGTTGGCAATGCCTTGTACTTGGCGGTGGGTTTGGCATTCTCGAGCACGGTTTTGGCGATCAAGTTGCTCGAGGATAAAAGCGAACTGAATTCTTATCATGGGCGTATAGTAGTTGGTATTTTGGTATTGCAAGATTTGGTGGCAATTGTTTTGTTGGTATTTGCCGGAGCAAAACAACCGACGCTGTGGGCGTTTGGATTCTTGTTGCTGCCTTTGTTGCGCCCAGTGTTATTGCAATTGCTGGTTCGCAGTGGTCACAGCGAGCTGTTGTTGTTGTTTGGGTTGGCACTGGCTTTGGCGGGTGGCACACTGGCGCAGCGCGTTGGGATTTCACCAGAATTGGGCGCACTGATTTTTGGTGCGGTTTTGGCGGGTCATGAACGTACCAGCGAACTTTCACGTGTGCTGTGGGGATTAAAGGAATCTTTTTTGGTGGCGTTCTTTTTGACCATCGGTTTGGGTGGCTTACCGCCCCCCAGCTTGTTGGTTTGGTCGCCACTGGTTTTGCTGGCATTGCCTTTGCAGGGCGTGCTGTTTTTTTGGTTGTTTTTGCAATTTGGTTTACGCGCCCGTACCGCCTTTGTTGCCAGTGCCGCACTGACCAGTTACGGCGAATTTGCCTTAATTGTGGTCAAACCTCTGATTGAATCTGGGCGGCTCGAGGCGGGTTGGGCGAGTTTGCTGGGCGTAATGATTGCTTTGTCGTTGGTGGTTGCCGCGCCATTCAACCGTGCGGTACACGATTTGTACCAGCGTTTTGAACCTAAGTTGTTGCGCTTTGAACGCAATACCGTTCACGCCGACCAAGAAC
>JANMUC010000654.1:0-3146 GCA_031391225.1 Deinococcales bacterium | reverse complement strand
AAAAATTGGCAAAGGGAGCTAACACAGCCATCAGCAGCAAGCCCAGTCCTGCCACAATCGCGGCGCTGCGTGGTGAAATACCGTTGAATGGCGTCGAATTTTTGTTTGAAAGCATCATTGTGCTCCTATAAAACGTGGGCGAACCTCGAGTAAAGCTAATCCCTGATGACCCTAAATCCGTAGACGAACAGCCACAGCGGCAGGATCAACTCGAACAGTCCACCAGGTACAAAAAAGACCATCCCCCAGCCAGCATTGAGGTCTGCGAGTCCAAGCAAGGCGGTTGGAATTCCGAGCAGCAAGACCAGATAACCAACAACGCCCAGCCCAGAAAACGGACGCGGTATCAATTTGGTCGCATACAGCAGATAAGCAAAAATGATTCCACCGATGGCGGTAAAAAAATAAATGTAAACCGCATAATTTTGAAGCTGCTGATGCGTTGCCAGCATGTAAATGCCAACGGCAATAATGGTCAGGCACTCCAAGACCCGCAGCCCAACGTAGGCTAGAGCCAGTTGAGGCGAAAAGTGTTTGAGGAGCGGCAGCATGGCAATGCCAATGCCAGCGACAGCCAGTCCAGTGTAAATCTCTAATAAGACACCAATGACCAGCGAAGTCGTTGGACTGCTGCCCGCAAAAAAGGCGCTGATCAATGAATTGCCAATGGCAAATGTGGCGGTTGAACTGAGAAACAGCGCTCCGACAACAATGGCGGTTTTGCGGTCTGATTGCTGAAGAACTGTACTTGATGTTGTTGCTGTGGTCATGATTGAAATCCCTTCCTCTCGAGCTTTAAGAAAGCATTCGATCAAACTATGCCGAAACTGCAACGGCGACCTTGCCGCGCACCCGTCCTGCCTCAAGGTCACGCATCGCGTCTGGGAGGGCTGTCAGTGGGCAAATTCTGTCAATCACTGGTTTCAGTGCACCCTGTTCGATCATTTTGGCAAGTGTCTCGAGGTCTTTGTTATTCTCGTTGCAGATGAAGGTTATCAGGCGCTGACGGGTAAATGGCGCGAGCAGCATGGCTTGAAGCACCCGACCCATCGCTCCAAAAAATTGATTGCCCCCTTCAGCCCCGACGATCACCAGCGTTCCATTCTCAGTCAGTACCTGGCGCAGTTGTGACAGTGGTCGGTTGCCGCCAATGTCAATAATCAAGTCGTAACGCTGCTTGGATTTGGTGAAGTCGCTGCGCGTGTAATCAATGACTTCATCCGCGCCAAGTGATTTCACCAGGTTCAGCTTTGACGTGCTGCAAACGCCAGTGACAGTTGCGCCCAATGCTTTGGCAATCTGTACGGCGAAAGTGCCAACACCTCCAGACGCACCAACGATTAGTACGCGTTGTCCAGCTTGCACGCGCCCTTGATCGCGCAGGGCTTGCAAGGCGGTCAAGGCGGAGACGGGGACGACGGCTGCCTGCTCAAACGAGGCGTTGGCGGGCATCAGGGCAAGTTTGTCGGCTCGAGCGCTGCTGTACTCGGCATAAGCACCGTTACCAATGCCGAAGACCCGATCTCCTGCTCGCAGTCCAGTGACATTTTTGCCAACCGTCTGCACCACGCCAGCCAAGTCCATGCCCAGCACAGGGTTTTTGGGTTTCAAAAAGCCGTATCCCGCGATGCGGATCAGGTATGGTCGTCCCGTCATCAGATGCCAAGCGCCACGGTCTAATCCTGCGGCATGAACTTGGACGAGCACTTGATCGTCGTTGATCTGCGGAATCTCGAGGTTTGTGATTTGTAAGTTTTCAGCCGAGCCGTACTGGTTGCGCACGACGGCTTGCATGGTGCGGCGGTCTGTCAATGCTTGGTTGGTTGCGGCATCAAGCGAATTGGTGGTGATTTGAGTGGTTGGGTTCATTTTGGTTTCCTTTCGAGCCTTGTTTCTATCCTTACGTTGTAAGGTTGTGATTAATGGTAGCCTTACAATGTAAGATTGTCAAGAGGGAAATGGTGAACATGGAAAGCACAATGACAAAACCAAGCAGCCGCAAGACCGAAACACGCCCACGGCTCAATCGCCAAATCGTGTTGCAAACCGCGCTCGAGCTTGCAGACCGAGACGGCATTGACGCCCTGACCATGCGCAAACTCGCCCAAGAACTTGCCGTCGAGGCAATGTCGCTCTATCACCACGTTGCCAACAAGGTCGAACTCCTGGACGGCATGATTGACCTCGTTTTTGCCCAGATCGACCTGCCCACCCCACAAGAGAACTGGAAAGTCGCCATGCGTGACCGTGCGATTTCAGCCCTCAAGGTACTGATCGCTCATCCCTGGGCAGTCGGTCTGATGGAATCGGGTACTGCGCCGGGTCCCGCCAACCTGCGGCATCACAACTCGGTGCTCGCTTGTCTCAGGGCGAATGGCTTCTCGGTTGCCGCCACGGCACACGCCTATTCGCTGCTGGACAGCTACATTTACGGCTTTGCGTTAGGGCAAATCAACCTGCCGTTTCAGACCGCAGATCAAGCCGCCGAAGTTTTGGAAACCATGATGGTTCACATGACCCCCAGCGAATACCCTTTCCTGATGGAAATTGCGCTCGAGCATGTCCTGAAACCTGGATACAGTTACGCCAACGAATTTGAGATTGGGCTTGAATTGATTCTCGAGGGACTCGAGCGCCTGCGAGCCAACTCGTGATTGGGTTTTTTTCAAACACAAATCCAAACTCGAGTTTGGATTTGTGTATCACCCAAATTTGTGCTTTCTCGAGGCACGACTGCTCAATTGGGTTTACTTTGTCCCAAACCAATGCTGTTGAATTTGGGTCAGTTCGCCAGCGCCAATCATTTCGGTTAGCGTTTCGTTGATGGCTTTGCGGTTTGAACTGCCCAATGGAATCGCAATGCCGTAATACTCGGGTTTGAAAACATCACCGACCACCGTCAACGCGCCGTGGCTGGCTTGGTATTGCAAGACTGGAGCGTCGTAAACAATGGCATCTGCTCTTCCAGCCTCGAGTTGAGAGATGGCTTCTTCGATGGTTAATGTGGTTTGAAAGCGAATGCCATTTTGCGTCAGGTAAGCTTCTGAGGTTGTGCCCGCAACGGTCAGCACCCGTTTTCCAAGCAGGTCGTTGATGCCGCGAATGCCGCCTTGGATTTGCTGCACGGTCAGGTTGGCGGTCACGCT
>JANMUC010000499.1:0-6871 GCA_031391225.1 Deinococcales bacterium | reverse complement strand
TCCGATTGTTAATATTAGTCTACCAGGAATGTTGGAAACGTATTTTAAGCACGGTCAAGACGTGCATTTTGATACCCCAAATGCGTTTGAGCAATTCGTGGGCAAACGCGCCGATGCCCTGATAAGCATTGGCGCACCTGAGAACACCCGATCACTCTCGAGCGTTGACCCAATGCGACAACGACAGAATGCCATTGCTCGACAAGAAATCCAAAGCCATATTTTAGGCAATGTGAAATGGATGGCGTGTCAATTCCCTACCGATGCCTTGGCGCAGGAGGCTGGCATGAGTTTGCGCGACTACACCGCGTTTCTGGTGAAAGCAGTAGGACTCGAGCATGACAAGCCAAACGAAATCTGGCGCGAACGTGGACTTCGACAGGCGGAATTGGTCACGCGCTTGACCAAAGCGATTAATCTCGAGATTCGGTCTGATCACACCAATTTGACCATGCAGGTCAAAAACCGAATTTGGATCAATGACGACGGTCAACGCAATATGCCAGGTGGCGAGGTTTTTTCAGCACCGATTGAAGACAGCGTCAACGGAACTGTCTATTTTGACATTCCCGCCATCGCCCAAGGACGCGAGGTGCGAGGTGTAAAACTTACTTTTAAAGACGGTTTGGTCGTCAACGCCAGTGCAGAGGTGGGCGAGGCATACCTGCACAAAATGCTCGAGACGGATGCAGGGTCAAAACGCCTGGGCGAGGTTGGAATTGGCACGAATTACGGCATCGCTCGAGCAACCAGCAGTATATTGTTTGACGAGAAAATGGGCGGTACGATTCACCTGGCGCTCGGACGGGCGTACACGCAAAGCGGAGGACTGAATCAAAGCGCCATTCATTGGGATTTGATTACAGATTTGCGCAATGGTGGGCAGTTGATTGCCGACGGTGAAGTCATTCAGGACAATGGCAAATTCAAAGCCGTGAATCTCGAGTTTTGAGGCTCGAGTTTAGGGCGCAAGTCCGAGCGCGACAAATTTATTGTTCTTGGCTTGAATCGCCACAAACGGGCGACCCACCACGTCGCCGTTCGCATCAAATTTGATGGGTGCGGTGACGCCCTCGCCTGGTTTGGCGCGGAAGGTATCCAAGCCGTCTTTGACAGGATACAAGCTGCCTTTGGGTGCTCGAGCCAGCGCTTGGATCATGGTGCGCATGGCATCGTAGGCTTGCATGGCGTTGGCGTTTGGTGTGCCGCCGCCAAACAAAGCTTCAAAACGCTTGGTGAAGGCTTTTGATTTCGGGTCGCTCAAAGTCGCATGCCAGAACGTGGTAACGATCACACCCTCGACGGTATCCCCACCCTGCTGGAACAAATCTTGACCGTAAGCACCGTCACCTGCAAACACTTCTTTTTGAGGATAACCAGCTTGTAGTTTAGTGTATGCGGCAACATCATTGGTGTAACCACTGATGAACACGGCATCCACAGCGTAATTCCCAACGACCACTTGGGTGATTTTGTTGAGTTCAATCTTAAACGGGCTGGTTGTTAATCCAATATTCTTTGCCTCGAGTGTGAAGGCATCCGCCAATCCTTTGGAGTACGCGTCATTTTCGTCGTACAAGACCGCAACAGCGTTATGACCTCGAGCCTTCACCAGCCGCGCTAAACTCGCGCCTTGCTGGTTGTCGCTTGGGGCAACCCGGTAAATGTACTCGCCAGCTTGAGAAATTTTTGGGTTGGTGGCAGCAGGGGCAAGGACTGGCAAGCCAGAATTGTAGACGGGTGCAGCCGCCAGCAGTGTACTCGAGGAATACGGTCCAACCACACCGAGCACCGTTTTGTCATCAATAAAACTCGAGGCAACGTTTAATGCGGTGGCACGATCTCCAGCATCATTTAGGATGCGAATGTTAATTCTCGAGCTGACACCATCCTTTTTTAGACCGCCAGCTTTATTGATGTCATTGACTGCCAAGAATGCGCCTTGTAAAAACGCTTCACCAACTTGCTTGAGTGAACCAGTAAGCGGAGCACTGATTCCAAAAGTAAACGTTTTTGTACGGGCAAGTTGATTGATTGCCCGTTCTCGAGCGAAACGGGTGAGGGCATCCGTCGGGTTTTTCTCGAGCCAAAGATTGGCAGCCGTCACAACTTGCGCCCATTTCTTGTCTTGCAGATTTTGCCAGATTGCCGCCTGTTCGGCTCGAGCGAATTTAGCGGGTTCAATCTCAATGGGATTGGTTGGCGTGGTTGGCGTGGTTGGCGTGGTTGGCGTGGTCGGTGTGGTTGGAGTTGTTGAGGCTGGCGGATTTGAAACGGCTGGTTGAATCCCAGGCAAATTCAACTGCCCTCTCGAGTACGCCGTGTAAACCAAATAGCCTCCGAAGAGAATTAACACCAGTGGAATCAGCGTTCGGTAGTTCATACTTTACTGTACGCGATAACTGAGCATTTCGTTTCGAGCTGAAACCCAATCAAGACTTCAAAGCTTTTTGCTCGGCACGTTTTCCAACAAAAATTTCTCGAGTACAGCAATGTGAAGCTCGAGATCAACAACTTGAATCTGTTCTTTGGTGGTGTGCGCCAAATCTTGATTACCAGGTCCAAAACCAACGCAGACAATGCCAGCATGATGCAAGTACCGACCGTCGGTGGCAAAATTCCAGACGCCAGGCTCGGGCGCATCAGGTAGAAACTCGAGCAGGGTTTTTTGCAGCGCGATAACGTCTGGCTGGTTGGGCTCGGTGTAAAAACCAGGATTTTTGATGCCGTCCACACCGCCCTGCCAGTCGTCGTAACTCGAGAAACTGGCATTCAAACCTTTGGTTAAATCAGTCAAAATCTTACGTACATCATCGCCAGATTCGCTGGTTGTACGCCAATCCAGAGTCAGATCAATACGGTTTGGTGAAAGGTTATTTGAGATCGTATCGGCACGAATCACGGTTGGGCTGATGCTGCTAAAGCCCAGAATGGGATGGCTCGGCAACTCGAGGCTGTACAGGCGAGTTAAAAATTGTGCCAGTTGATAATGCGGATTTTCGTCTTTCAGTGCAAGGCTGGCATGGTGGGCGCGACCATGAAAAGACACGGTCGAACGGCAAATGCCACGGTGTCCGAGCATCACACGGTTGGAACTGGGTTCGCCGACAATGCAAGCTCCAATTTCGAGTTTTTCGTGTTGCGGCGTGGTCACTGGCAAGTTGGCGGTCACAAATGCGATGCCTTCGCCACCGGTTTCCTCTTCGGCTGGCACGCACAAAATCACGTTTCGGTTGGGTCTTAATTTACGCTCGAGCATTCCTGCCAGGGTATAGGTTTGAGCTGCCAACGGTCCTTTGATGTCCACCGCGCCGCGTCCATGAACAATGCCATCGTCGAGAATTCCTGCGAATGGTGGATGCTGCCACTGGGCATGATCGCCAACATCCACATGATCTAAATGCGTCAAGAGCATCCAACCAGCGCCAGGCTCTATTCCGCGCACCAAACCGAAAACGTTACCATACTGGTCTTTCCAGGCTTCGTCAAAGCCAAGTTTTCGGAATTCGATTAAAACTCGGGTCGCAATCTCGAGTTCATGTTTTGGTAGGCTTTGGATACGGATTAAATCTTGCAAAAAAGTGACAACACTCACAAAAAACTCCTTACAGGCTAGGGCGTTTGGCAGGGTCTAAAAACCACTCGAGCGCTCCAGGAAAACGCCTGCGCCAATCGGCTTCGTTATGTAATCCTTGCGGGTCTTCGAGGTACACCAAGTCATAGCCTTGAGACTCGAGTAAATCTCGTATTTTACGGTTTGATTTGAGATACAAATTGGCTTGAGCTTTGACGCTGCTTTCCTTGCCGCCGACATCCATATAAATTCTTAACTCTGGTGAAACCCTATCCGCAACAAATTCCTCGAGTTTTCCGCCCAACCAGAAGCTCGAGGAGAGCGCCGCACAAAAACCAAAGGTTTCACGGGCTTCGAGTGCCGCCCACAAGCTCACCAGACCGCCCATAGACGAACCTGAGATGCCTGTTTGACTTCGCAACCTTGAAGTTCGGAAGCTCGAGTCCACAAGCGGTTTGACATTGCCCAGCAAAAACGCCAAGTACTCGAGCGCCCGACCACCCTGCCCCGTGGCTGTATGCCGTTTTAAAAGTTCATCCTCCCAAGGACCATACTCGTCCAGGCGTGCGTCTCCCCCGTTTGGAATGCCCACAACAATGCACGGTAAACCTCGAGTTGCCAAACCATGAGCGCTTTCATCCACGCCCCACTCGCCCGCGTACGCCGTGAGATCATCAAAAATATTTTGCCCATCGTGCATGTACAGCACTGGGTAATCTCGAGTTTCGGTGTTGTAATTTGGTGGCAAGTACACCAGGATATTACGTGATGTTAATCCAGAACTCGAGACATCCTGCCAAACGCGCACATCGCCCACTACCGTATGTTTAGTGCCGTACACTTTTTCGTAAGTTTTCCAAGTCACGGGGGAAGTTTAACAGGTTGCATGCGAATGGCAAATAGCCTGTGCAACATTCAAAATTGTTTATCCGTAGGGGCGCTGCTTGCTGCGCCCTGCCTTTCACTGTTTCAATCCAAACCATTCACGCTCGAGCAGCGCGTATTCAAATTCATCACACCAATTTTTACCCTCGAGATAACTTTCAATAAAGTGCGCCTCGCGCCTAAAACCAATTTTCTCGAGTAAGCGCCATGAGGCTTCGTTTCGGGTGTCACAATTGGCACGAATACGGTGCATGTTCAAGTTTTCAAAACAGTGTTTTAGAACCGCAGTCACGGCTTCCATCGCGTAGCCTTGCCCCCAGGCATCTCGGGATAGGGTGTAACCGATCATGGCGCTGCGGGGTTCAAACTCGAGGGTGTTGAGGGCGACATCGCCAATGGTTGAGCCCGTGGATTTGAGTTCGATGGCGAGTTGCGTCCAACCAATTTGTCCCGCCTCTCGGGTGGACATCTCGGCAATGAACTGGGTGGCTTGCTGGCTCGAGTAACTCTGTCCCCAACCTTGATACCGAGAAACTTCTGGATCGTTGCGGTACACCAGCAATGCCTCGAGATCAAATTTTTTGAATTGACGCAACCTTAAACGCTGGGTTGAAATGCTCCATTCAGTCATCGGTCAGCACCCGACGCGCACCAAGGTATTTGGGTTGCCAGTATTTTTCGGTCAAGATCGAGATCGTGACCTTGCCAGGGTTGCTGGCAGCATGGATGAATTGATTGTCTTTTAGGTAAATTCCAACGTGACTGACGCCGCGTCCGGTGGTGTCAAAAAACACCAGATCACCCTCGGTCAAGTTTTCTCGAGCGACTTCAATACCGGCTTGAAATTGCAAGGCGCTGGTTCGTGGTAACTTTAAACCCATTTCGGCGAAAACGATTTGTACAAATCCACTGCAATCAAGACCACTGGCAGTTGTGCCGCCGTAACGATAAGTTACACCCAAGTACCGCTCAGAAATCTCGGCAATAGTTGGTTGGCTCGAGCTTGATGGCGGCAAAAGTGCAGCCGAAGTCGCGTTTGGAATTTTGATACGTTGTCCCGCGCTGATCACGTCACTGGTGAGGCGATTGGCGGCGCGGATGCTTTCAATCGTGACTTTGTAACGCAAGGCAATACGGTAAAGCGTCTCCCCTGCCACCACCGTATAAAACAATTCTGGCGCATCGCTGCTTGCTTCGGGCAGTGGTTGTTCAATCAGGGTACTCGGGCTTGTATCAACCACCGTGCTGGTGATGACTGGCGCAGTTGGCGGCGTGCTGAGATTCGGCATTGGCGCGGTTTTCAAGGCTGAAACAACAATTGGCGCATCTGACCCTCGAGCATTGGGCAGCACCGTACTGGTGTTGGCGCTCGAGGTCGAAGGTTTAACACTGCCTGTAGTCGGAGGTTTGAGTGTTGCAGGCGTGGCTGGTCGGACTGGCAAACTCGAGGCATTGACTGGAGGTGCAACAACATCTGGATTTGTAGAACTCGAGTTTGTCGTTGGTGATGAAACATTTGGTTTGGTCTGTGGCGTTTCGGGTTTAGTTGGAACAACTTCTGGTTTTGCAGGCATTGACGGCGTGGGTTTCACGGTGTTGTTTGAACCTTGAGGTTTTGGAGTGCTCAAGTTTGGTTTGACCGAATCAGGATTCGTCTTGGGTTTGTTGGGAATCACCTCTGGCTTGGGCGTGGAAATCACCGTGGGTTTTGGCGTAGCACTCGAGCTTGGTTTGAGAACAGTGTTCGAGATTTGCGGTTTGGGTGCGGTGGCTAAAGTGGGAAGTTTCTCAGGCGTGCTCGAGTTTGGTTTGACTGGACTGCTCGAGGCTTGAGGTTTGATTGGACTGTTCGAGGTTTGAACGCTTGGTTGCGTCAAACTCGAGTTTGGAATCGTTAAACGCTGTCCAATTTTGAGTTCGGGGCTGGTTAATTTGTTCAACTCGAGAATCGCTTGCACCGTCACACTGTATTTTTTGGCAATCGAAAACAAAGTTTCTTTGGCTGCCACCGCATGCACTTTTTGCGGATCGGGCACAATCAAAACCTGCCCAATGTTGACACTGTTGCCCGTCATTTGATTGAGTTTTTGCAATTCAGTGACACTGAGGTTAAATTTTTTGGCAATGCTGTACAACGTGTCTTTAGGCTGAACCGTGTAACTTCCAGCCAATGCACTCGAGAAACCGAGTGCCAAGACAATTGCAATAAGTCGAACTTTCATGCTGTTCAGTTTACACGATGCAAATGGCTCGATAGCGAAAATCATAGCCTCGAGTACGAATGCCTCTACAGATTTTGGATAAGATTAAACCATGAAATCAGCCATTTTCCTGCTCATGGCGCTGCTGGTCGCCTGTGCTCCAGTGCGTCAACTCGAGGCTTTTGTTGAGCGTAAGCCCGACCCCATTGCC
>JANMUC010000623.1:0-2677 GCA_031391225.1 Deinococcales bacterium | reverse complement strand
CAAAATGCGGGTTTCTGAATGGCGCGACCCGAACCAGTCCTTTGGGTTGTCTGCCAGCACTGGAATGAATTCTTGTCACCTCGAGCGCTTCCCGATCAGACAGCAGTGGGAGCAAGCCCACAGCACGCCTTGCGAGCATGGTTTTGCCCGATCCTGGTGGACCAATCAGCATCAAATTATGATGTCCCGCAATGCTGATCTCGAGCGCCCGTTTGCCCTGCATCTGCCCTTTAATGTCAGCCAAATCCAGCAGTGTATCTGGGTCAGGCTCGAGCACGACAGGTTTACTTGGTTCTAGTTTTTCTTGTCCGTTCAAATGGCGCACCGCTTGTTTGAGGTTGCTTGGGCAGAAGACTTCAATGCCTTCGATCACGGCGGCTTCGGTGGCATTTTCGGGCGGCAACATCACGGCTTTGTAACCATTTTGTGCGGCTGCCAGCGCAATGTTGATTGCGCCATTGATCGGGCGAATTGTGCCGTCCAACGCCAGTTCTCCGGCGCAGAGCATTTTAGTTAAGACCTCGAGCGGCACTTCACCTTGGGTTGCCAGAATCCCGAGTGCCATCGGCAAATCGAAACTCGAGCCTTCCTTGCGCACGTCGGCGGGTGCGAGGTTGGCGGTGATTCTCGAGCCTGAAGGAAAGGGAAGCCCAGAGTTTTTGATCGCGGCGCGAATCCGTTCTCGGGCTTCTTGAACGGCGGTGTCTGCCAGTCCAACGACCATGAACATGGGCATACCAGCCGAAACGTCCACTTCAACTTCGACGATGGTGGCGTTCACTCCGATGATGGTGGCGGCAAATCCTTTGGCGAGCACGTTCAGAGTATAACGGGCGAGCGAATCTTCTCGGTCGGAGTTTGACCTTTTCGATTTTCAGACATGACCATACGCTTGGTTCGAGAATGACTTGACTTCGAGCGCACTCGAGGCTTTACACTACACTCCATGAAACGAATTTTGGGTCGCAGCAATATTGAAGTCAGCGCTTTGGGCATGGGTTGTTGGGCAATCGGTGGTCCGTTTTGGGCAGGTGATCAACCGCTCGGTTGGGGAGAGGTGGACGATGCCGAATCCACCAGAGCGATTCATGCCGCACTCGAGCATGGCGTGACGTTTTTTGATACCGCCGATGTTTACGGCGCAGGTCACTCTGAGATCGTGCTCGGCAAGGCATTGGCTGGTAAGCGCGATCAGGTGGTGATTGCCAGCAAATTTGGCAATCAATTCGATCCAGTTTCCAAACAAATCACAGGCTCGAGTGCCGTCCCAGAATACATTCATGGGGCTTTGGACGCCAGCCTTGAGCGATTGGGAACAACGTATGTTGACTTGTACCAATTTCACTTGAATGGTCATGATTTAACCGAGGCTGCCGCCGCTCGAGATGCGCTCGAAGAACTTGTTGCCACAGGTAAAATTCGGGCTTATGCCTGGAGCACTGACGATCCAACTCGAGCTGCGGTATTTGCTCAGGGTATACACTGCGCCGCTGTTCAGCATACCGAAAACGTGCTCGAGGATAATGCTGAGATGCTCGAGTTGTGCCAGAGTCTTAACCTTGCCAGCATCAACCGTGGACCACTGGCAATGGGCTTGTTGACGGGCAAATTCTCGAGCGGACAACAGTTGCAAGCCAGCGATGTGCGTGCCAAAACCCCTGATTGGATGGTCTATTTTAAGGACGGCGTGCCGAATCCCGAATGGCTCAAAAAACTCGAGAGTGTCCGTGAAATCTTAACTTCAGATGGGCGCACACTGACGCAAGGAGCGCTCGCGTGGATTTGGGCGCGAAGTCCAAAAACCATTCCAATTCCAGGTTTTCGTACCGTCAAACAAGTCGAAGAGAACGCTAGAGCACTTGCGTTTGGTGCGTTGAGCCAAGCGCAGTTTCTTGAAGTTGAAAAAATTCTCGGGTGGGTTTAACTGCCTAAAAACCGTGTCTCGAGCGGCGTTTCCAGAACTTCTCCAGCTTGAAGTTCGACAGTATATGCTTGAGCATTCGGTCTGGAACTGACCACCAATTCAAGTCTCTCGTTGACATAGTGAAGTGCCGCGCCATCATCGGCAGCAAAACCATTTTGAATCTGCCCCTCGAGCATGAATTGATGTAACTTGGGGGGCGTTCGGCTTCGCCGTCGTAATGCGGCGTCATTGAACCTTTCAACCAGCCCAGGCATGGCAGCACGCCGAGTTCGCGCCCAATGCTGTCGGTGCTGCCCTGTTCAAACCAACAAATTGCGCCCGCCGAAAGTCCAGCCAATATTGCGCCACGTTCGTAAGCAGCCCGCAGCAGAAGCTCGAGATTCCATTCGCGCCACAACGCCAGGGCATTTTTGGTATTGCCGCCACCAAAATACAGCACGTCCTGTTGTGCCAAAAATGGCTCGAGGTCTTCAGTCCAGGTGTGCGGGTTGAACAGCGTCAAATGGCTTGGTTCGCACTCGAGTTTGTTGAAAGACGCGTAAAAACGCTCGACATAACCTGCGCTATCCCCGCTTGCGGTGGGCACAAAACAAACTCGCGGTTTCTCGAGTTTGCTGGCGTTTAGAATGTACCGATCAAGCAATGGATTCTCGGGTTCCATCGAAAAACCACCGCCGCCCAGCGCAACAATTTGGCGGTTCATGGGGTTGGTAAGGTGGTGATGGCTCCGTTGGCGTCTTTTAACGTCACGCG
>JANMUC010000615.1:0-9361 GCA_031391225.1 Deinococcales bacterium | reverse complement strand
GCCAACCGTTTGATTCTCGAGACAATTAATGAACAAAACGATGGTGAGGTGATCAACTCGAGGTTGGTGGGACGGGTGCACATTGGCAAAGGTTCGAATGTCATGAATTCGACGATTATTGGACCTGCGCTGATCGGTGAAAACGTCACGCTCGAGAATGTTTACATCGGACCGTTTACCAGCATTGGTGACGGCGCTCGTTTGAAAAGCATGGAGGTCGAATTCAGCGTGATTCAGGAGGAGGCAATTCTCGAAAATTTACCTGTACGCCTGCAAGAGTGTTTGATTGGACGCAAAGCCACAGTGCGCGGTACGGACCGGATTCCTCGGGTGCATCGTTTGATTCTGTCGGACGCCTCGAGTGTGGAGTTGGGTTAACTCGAGCATTACTTTTCATCTGTCACTTGTTAAACTCGATTCGTGAATCGTTTTGTCATCATCACAGGGCTTTCAGGCGCGGGCAAAACCACGGCTGTTCATGCGCTCGAGGAATTTGGTTTTTTCACCACGGACAACTTGCCACCGCCGTTGTGGCAAAAGGCGCTCGAGTTGTGCTTGGCACAGGGACTGACTCAGGTGGCGGTAGTAACCGACGCCAGAACCAGGCATTTTCTGAACGACATTGAAACTTGGTTAACGAGTGTCAGCCTTAAGCCTGTGGTGGTCTACCTCGAGGCGGATGATGACGTGCTGATTCGGCGTTACGGTTTTACGCGGCGCACCCATCCGCTTCACGAGTCAACGCTGCTGGGTGATCTGAGGGCGGAGCGGGAGGTGCTTGCCGATTTGAGATCGCACGCCGATGTGGTGATTGACACCTCTTTGTTGAGCGCCAAAGCGCTGGTGGCAAAATTGCGTGGTTTGTTTGGTCAAGATCAGGCTTTTACCTTGTCCCTCAGCTCGTTTGGTTTTAAACACGGCGCTCCTCGAGATGCCGATTTGGTCTTGGACGTGCGTGGAATGCCAAATCCGTTTTATGACCCTGACTTAAAGCACAAAAGTGGTCTCGAGTCTGAAGTCAGTCAATATGTATTCTCGAGCGAGGGCACAGCGTTTTACCATTTACTGCGCGATTTTGTCAGCGCCAACGCCGAACTTGCCAGACGCGCCGAACGCTCGAGTTATTCGGTGGCGATAGGGTGTACGGGCGGCTTTCATCGCAGCGTCGCGGTGGTTGAAGCGCTTGCCAGGGATTTATCGCAGTATGCCAGTACGGTCACGCACCGTGATCTCGAGAAGGGCGAGGGTGGTGCGTGAAATCCAGACGCACCTTCTGGCTGAGTTTGTGGCGCTGGCTGGTTCCAGGTTTAAAAGTGAAACGCTACCTGGCGCTGGTCTTGCTGGGCTTGTTGGTTTTGATGGGCGGTTTTGTCGCTTGGACTCGGGTTGGTGAGCAACGCAATTTTTTTATCAATTTTACGGCGCGACTGATTGATATCTCCGAGATGCTGCGTTTGGGACGTTGGGGCTGGGCGGCACTCTTAATGATTTTAGGTGTGGCATTGGGTTGGTGGGGCGTGATTGGACTGAACCGTTCATTGTTGCGTTCCCTCGGCTCGAGTCCGAGTGAAACTCTGGACCGAATTTTTAGAACGCGAGCGTTGGGGCAAGGTCCTAAGATCGTGGCAATCGGCGGCGGCACAGGGTTGAGCAACCTGTTGTCTGGGTTAAAACGCTACTCGAGCAACATTACTGCGATTGTGGCGGTGACCGACGATGGCGGCTCGAGTGGGCGTTTGCGAAAGTCCTTGGACATGCCCGCGCCGGGTGATCTGACCGATTGTTATGCGGCGCTGTCCGACTCGCCGGATTTGGCAAAATTGTTGTTGCACCGTTTTAAGCGCGGCGAAGAACTCGAGGGGCATACCTTTGGCAATTTGATGCTGGCAACCCTCTCCGAGGAGCGCGGGGATTTTGGCAGCGCCATCATGGCGCTGAACAATATTTTAAACGTTCGTGGCAAAGTCTTGCCCGCCACCGCAATTGCCGCGACCCTAATGACCGAACTTGAAGATGGCACAGTGATTGAGGGCGAAAGCACCCTACGCGAACAGGCGGCTGGGCGACGCATCAAACAGCTCAGACTCGAACCCAATCAACCGACGGCGATCCCTGGGGCAGTGGAAACCGTTTTAAATGCCGAAATGATCGTGATTGGACCTGGCAGCCTGTACACCAGTGTCATCCCGCCGTTGCTGGTTCCCGATTTGGCTCGAGCTATCAAGCAAAGCAAAGCCACCATCGTTTATGTCGCCAACATCATGACCGAACACGGTGAAACCGACGGCTTGAGTGTCTTTGATCATTGTCAAGCCGTGACTTCGCATCTTGGACGCAAGCCAGATGTTGTGCTGGTAAACGACGCTCCAATCTCGAGTTCAACACTGGAAAAATACCTGACAGAACAAGCGCAGCAGGTCAAACTTGACTTGGCTTCGGTGCGTCAGGCTGGAATTGGGGTCCATCAGGCTCGTTTAACCCAGAATGGCGAGGGACAACACCAACCTCGCGCCCTCAGTGCCGTTTTGATCAGGGTTTTACTCGAGAAACGACTTCGCCCAGGACTGATTTCAAAACGCGTGCTTGAAGATGGAGTGTGAGGCTTCTTAACAAGCTCATCGATTGCCGATATACTGCCGACGATGCGTTTGTGTTTGACTCGATTTTCGTTAATGGCAACCAGTTTCATGCTGTGCTTGATGCTCTCAAACTCCTCGAGGGCCTTGGCGGCTGGCACGGTTTTGTTCTCAGTTTCAGACCCGCAAGGCGATGCTCTAGGAGACGGTGTTTACGCCCTGCCGAGCACCCTCAAAGACGTTAGCGTTCTGGATTTACGAACCTTCACGGCGAGCGAGGTCAAGCAAAAACTCGAGTTACGACTTTCATTTGGCAGCGTGCAAAACCCAGAACGCGCCCCAAATGGATTTAGTGAACCGGTCATCGATGTCTTTCTCAACACCGAACGGGGCGGCATCGAAGAATTGGGAGTCACTGGTTTTCTTTCGCCACCAGGTCGTGGGTGGCGCTATCATTTGCACGTGAATGGCTGGAACGCGCTACTAGAAACCGCTAAGAATGCGCCCCAAAGTACTCGAGTCTCCTCTAAGGTCGGCGTTCAGGTGGACGGTGCCAACATTATTTTGAGTACGCAATTACCAGCCGATGCGTATCGCTACTGGGCTTTTATCAGCTTGTACAATCCCTTAAGTAAACTTGGAGTCCAACAGGTCAGCAGTGATGCCTCGGCGCTGCACCTCAGCTCTAACCTGCAAGATGCCCCGCCGGTTTTGGATATCTTGTCGCCGAATTCACAAGTAGGGTTCTACGCCTCTCGAGAGGTGACCGCCTTGAACGAACCCAAACTCGAGTTTAATCCGTTGCTGTATTCCTTGTTCGCGGGTTTGGCGTTGTCGTTGATGGCGACCATTTGGGGTTTGTTTCGCAAACCTTAAACTGACTGAAAGCTTCACAATAAAAGCGATTTCAGTCAGTCGTAATTCTGCAGATCATGTCCGTGCAGGGCTTGGTTTTGGCGGCGTTGGAGTACGAACTTTGGTGATCGTCCAACCGACATTTTTTGGAGTCACCAAAGGCGCTGTCGTAATTTGTGGCGTTGGTTTGGAGTTAAACATGTTGATGTCCTCAAATAAGTGAAAGTTTGAAAGGTAATTTCGGGTTGCTGCTCGAGATCAAGCTCGAGTTTGCCGAGGATGGCATGATTGGAATCGTTGATTTGCACGACCATGACTGGCTCCTTTCAAATCACAAAAAACTCCGGCGGGATTATTCCGCCGGAGTTCAGTATTTCACTGAATCAAAACGACGGGTTTAAGGGTTCATCAAGACCTCGAGCGACATTCAGCAATGCAGATGCAGCGAGAATGACGTTGATAGTTGAGTTGCTGTCGAGTTTCACCATTGTCACGCACCGCCTTTCCGCTCTAGATTTTTCAAAGTGTACTACGCAATTGTGCTTTTTGCACTACGCCAGAATGCTTAGGCAGGGTTTGCTTTTTCGATTCTCGAGTGTGGTTTGACAGACTGAAATCCACACTCGAGAATCGAAAGAAAAATGTGAGGTTTCAAAGTGTAAAGTTTTAGTGTCTTGTGCATTAAGTATTCGAACGTAAACTCTTACATCGAACGTTCATTCAGAGCATGAAAGGAAATCGAATGTGAGCATTTGTATTGTTAGGTACGGGAGAGAGTTATTCCTTGCTGATGATTGATACAAGGATTGAGAAGTCCTCAATCTGTTTACGCAATTTGTAAATTGATCATTAAACAGAAAAATTTCAAATCCAAGTTCAATCAGAAATTGGAGATTTTTCCTTTGAGGTACCAGCAAAATCGACTTAACGCTAAATTTATGTCGAACCCGCTAAAATCGGTTCAACGTTAGGAATAGAATGGGATTTCTATGTTTGAAACAGAATCTAAGAACTGACGACTATTTGCTATAGGAGGCGATGTTTTTTGGTAATTCGAAATATTTTTTAGTTTTCAAATCAGAAAATAGACTTTATTTTAAACAATCTCAACATTATTTATGAGTTCAACCAAACGGCGATGTTTTTTGAATCATAATTCCCAATTTTTAACGACTTTAGATTCGAATATTAACATCAAACGGGAGGCTTCATGAAACGATTTATTATTTTAACATTTCTTGCACTCAGTGCATGCAACACCATTCCAACGCCAAACCCAGTACCGACAACGGACTCGAGTATCTTGGGTTTGCTGAGCATTTCAATTGATTTGCGCGATCAAGCCAATCCGGTTGCCAATGCGACATTCAACCCATTGAGGTCAAAAGGGGCACAAAGCCGAACGATCTCAGGTGTTCTTGACAATGCTGTCAATTTTCGTCGTCGGCAAGTCCAATTTTTGGATATCAATGATTTGACGCCATTTGGGACGCCAAGTCGTTATGTTCAAGCGACCTTTGAAGTTGCCAATGTTGGGACGACGCCTTTCAGCAATTTAAACCTGATTGCAACCAGTTTTGACAAAGCGGGCACAAATCCCACGTACGGCACAAGTTGGAATGCTTCCAAATTGGGAACCATGTTTAACACCGTTGTCAGTGGGGCAAACGTAGCCGTAACCGACACAGATACATTTCCCAACGGTGCCAACGTTTTTAGAGCCATTAAACCATCGCATGGGATGCGTTCGACGGTGCGCGGCGTTGTAGTCAACCCAGACTTGGCAGACATGCAAATCTATACCCGTACCGGAAACCCCGCAACTGGCGAGGTGGACAAAGTCCAGGCAGATGCCAACACTTTTTACACCGACCCGAATCCCTTAAATCCCAATTCACATGCCGACGTGCTCGATTACGGTTTTGTAGCACGTAACTTTTTGGGCGGACGCACAATTCCGACCACGCCTTCAACTTGTGCCTTCACGACTGACGCCTCGTGCTACAAAGGTCAATTTACCCTTGGGTTTTATATGCCGCGCCAACCGACCCGCGTTGCCACACCATTTGTGTTTGCCTTTCAAGTCTTGGTTGCCGCAGAAACCGATTCAATCGCAACCCAGAGCCTCGAGGAACAAACCGATGCCAAAGGCAGCGGACGTCTTCAAGAATTAGTCTCGAGCTTACCGAACATCAATCCGCTGATCAATTTGCTTTCGGGCAGCGGATTTTACGGTTCATCGACACTCAACAAACGCACCCTTTGTGATGTGCGCACGGCGATGGCATCTGGTATTTTTGCAACTTCAGAATTGCTGACCACTGCTCCTGGAGTCATGATGGAAACCGTTGTACCAGCACCGAACAGTAAAAATATTGCGCTCAGTTCGGGCATTGCCGCGACCTTTTGCCAAGCCATGAATGCACCAACAGACTCGAGTTTTGTGGTTCATGCGTCACAAACTGGAGAGCGCAAAGTGGCTGGTGGAACGTTTAACAACGGAATTTATTCAGGAAGCGGTACAACCCTCAGTTACACGCCAACCGCGCCTTTCAAACCTGGCGAGGAAGTCGAAGTCAGCCTCTCGAGCGGCTTGACCCGTTCGAGTGACAGCGCGGCGATCAAACCCGTGGTTTACCGTTTTCGCAACTCGAGCAGCCCTGAAATTGCGGCAGGTTTTGGTGCGACCACCAATTTTGCGACCGGTACACTGCCGCTTTCGGTGGTGTCTGGTGATTTCAATCAAGATGGCAAACTTGATTTGGCAAGTGCCAACCAAGCTGCCAATACCGTCAGTATTTTGATTGGCAATGGCGCAGGTGGTTTTGCCGCCGCCACGTCTGTCGCGGTGGGCTTGACCCCGACCGCAATCTCGAGTGGTGATTATAACAACGACGGTATTCTTGACTTGGCAACCGCCAACCAGACGGCTGCAACAGTCAGTGTTTTGATTGGCAACGGCACGGGCGGTTTTGCAGTGACCAATTATGCTGTTGGTACAAACCCCAATTCGATTGCCAGCGGAGACTTTAACAGCGACGGAAAGCTCGATTTGGTCACGACCTCGGACAACATTGACGGCACCGTCAGTGTGCTTTTTGGAACTGGTGTTGGAGTGTTCTCAAGTGCCACTAGTTTCCGCGCTGGCAGCAACCAATCGAGCCTTTTGAGCGGTGATTTTAATGCCGACGGTCACCTCGATGTTGCCGTGTTGCTCAGTCATCCAACCGAGGCAGGCGAAATCAGTGTGTTGTTCGGAGACGGCTTTGGGTACTTCTTGACGCCAAAACTGTTTACCGTGGCGAACAGCCCAACCATGTTTGCCAGCAGCGATTTTAACAATGACGGGCGTCTGGATTTTGTTAGCGCCAACAACAACGTGGACGCGCAACTCAGCGTGTTGTTAAGCAACAATGCTGGAAGTTATGCCACATCTCAAGCCATCCTTTTGCCAGCCATCCCAACGGCAGTTAATTTGGGCGACTTTAACGGAGACGGACAACTCGATATCGTTGCAGTCAACACAGACCCGACCAACAACGTCAATGTATTAATTGGTAACAATGCTGGTGGCTTTGCCGCACCGCTCAACTTCACGGCTGGCACAAGTCCCGCAGGCGCAAGCACTGGAGATTTGAACAACGATGGACGGATAGATCTTGTCGTGGCAAATTCTGGCACAAATAACCTGAGCGTATTTTTGAAGCAATAAAGTGAAACACTGATCAACTTCAAAACGTTCTCAACCAAAGTTTCTCGAGTCAAGAAGCATTCCAAAAATTTAAATCAAATTAAAAGTTGAGCCTCGAGATTTAATCTCGAGGCTCGATTCTTTACAACGGCTTTTATTGGAGGCTTAGTTGCAGCTCTGTCGTTTGTAGCCGCTCATGTTGCCACCCGTCAAATTCAAATCTTTCATGATCGAGTTCATCACCAACGAATTCGAGAGCGTGCAATTTAGCGTTCCAGCGTATTCGGTGTTTAGTGCCAGTTTTCCACGCTTCACGTATTCTGCCAATGGTCCGCATTCACCGTACTGCTGGCATTCTTCGTTCAGAATTCCGTCAAATTTATCGACCATCATTTTGCCCGTGCGATCTTTCAGTAAAATCTTATCGGGACCGTTTTTCTGAAAGACTGCTAGTCCAACCTTGTGCGCGGTGTCTGCCACCCAGCCGTTAAAGTCGATTTGTTCTTGCGTACTGATCAAACCTCCTGCGTTTTCATCGTTTTGCAAGTTGTCAGGCTCGAGGGCATCGAAGCCTTTGTCTTTGCACATTTGAAACCGTGCCGTCAATAATTTTGCCAGGACGCTATTGGGCTTGAAGACATCTCGGACATCCAAGAACCATTCGTTCCACTGAACATCTTTGTAGATTTTTAAGTAGGCTGGGTACTGGCTCGAGTCAGGACGACCATCTTCGTAACTGCCTGCGTTGATGTAGCACACGGTATAAACGCCTTGGGCTTTGAGACTGGCGACTTTGGCGGCAGAAATGTTAAACCCGTCTAAATCAAGGAGTGTAACGCCGGCAGGCACTGTGACATTGCTGTCGCCGCTTGCTCCGATTTGCCAATCCCAAGAAATTTTGCCGACTGGGGGTAGCTTGATCGTACCTGGTGTAGGAGTTGGGGTTGGAGTAGGTGTCGGGGTTGGCGTGGGTGTTGGAGCGGCTTGAACCGTCGTGGTCACGCTCGAGGAATTGTTGGTGGCGACAGGATCAACTTCGGTGGCGCTGACCTTGGCGGTATTGACCAGCGTTCCAGCGACACTCGAGCTGAGAACCACGGTGATTTGAGCACTGGCGTTCAGTGCCAGATTACCCAAAGTGCAAGTCAGAACGCTACCGCTGAGGCTGCATGTGCCTTGGCTTGGGTTGCTCGAGACATATTTGGTGTTTGCTGGCAAGGTATCGGTGAATTTTAGATTTGTGGCGGCACTTGGACCAACATTTTTAATGCCGAATGCGTAGCTTAGGTTTGCATTGACAACGACCGGGTTAGGTGTCGCATTGGCAGTAAAACTTAGGTCAGCACTTGGGGTGGGTGTTGGAGTTGGTGTAGGGGTAGGTGTGGGGGTAGGTGCAGGGGTCGGTGTCGTTCCTGGTGCGGGATCAAAACCTGGATTGACCCGCAAGACATCAATATCCGCATCGGTTACATATTGGATTAAACCACTGGCTTTTGATTTTGTGTAGGCTTCGGCGATGTTGGTGCTTGTATTGGCAAAGTCAAGCGCAAAAACGGGTTTACCAAGACGCTTGTATTCGGCAGCGTCTTTGAGTTGTTGAACTCGGCTGGCATCTAGAGTGCGAACATCGGTGGCTTTAAACCAGATTGATTCTTGAGCGGTTGCCTCGATACATGCCGCAAGCGCACCGTTGTTGACCCAGATCAAGTCTGAGGCGTTTTGGATGATGATTTTAAAACTTGGATTTTTGGCTTTGGCATATTGACTGATTTTGCAAATCCAATTGACCATTTGGCTTTTTGCCGTTGCGCTGCCGCCCAAGCTTTTGTAGACATCAACGGTATCGAGGTAAGCACCGTCAAATCCTTGAGTGATGATTTTATCGACGTAACCCAAGATAATTGTCTGCCACAGGCTGCTCGAGTAATCGACCAGGTATTGCCCAGGATGATTGGGGCTGGCGGCGGTGATCCAGGCTGGACTGCCAATTGTATAACCTCTGGACCAGTAATAGCGGTAATCTTCAGCCTCACCGACCGATACGTAGGCGAGCAGTTGTTTGTTGGCTTTGGCGTCTTTAACTTCTGTTTGGGTCCATTTGCCCGAGTTGCTGGCATCTCTCGAGTAATCCACCACCGCCATTTGAAAGCCTGAGGCTTTGATGTTTGCCAAGCCGTTCGTGTAGGCATCCAATTGGATTGTCCATGAGGTCAGGGCTGGGAGATCGGCTCTGAGTGAT
>JANMUC010000583.1:0-3094 GCA_031391225.1 Deinococcales bacterium | reverse complement strand
CAAACTTGCCGAAGAAGACCCAACCTTCCGCGTCAAAACCGACCAAGAAACCGGTCAGACCATTATCTCGGGCATGGGTGAGCTTCACCTCGAGATTCTGGTAGACCGTTTACGCCGCGAGTTCAAAGTCGAAAGCACCGTCGGCGACCCACAAGTTGCCTACCGCGAAACCATCACCCGCAAGGTTGAAGTCGAAGGCAAATTCGTGCGTCAATCTGGTGGTCGTGGTCAATTCGGTCACGTTAAAATCACCGCCGAACCGATGGAACGCGGAAACGGTTTCACCTTCGTCAACGGCGTTGTCGGCGGCGAAGTGCCAAAAGAATTTATTCCAGCCGCCCAAAAAGGCATGGAAGAAAGCCTCGGCAGCGGACCCCTTATTGGCTTCCCAGTCGTGGACATGAAAGTCACCATGACCGGCGGCAGCTACCACGACGTGGACTCCTCGGAAATGGCGTTCAAGATTGCGGGCAGCATGGCGATCAAAGAAGCCATCCAAAAAGGTGCTCCCGCGATTCTCGAGCCGATCATGCGCGTTGAAGTTGTGACCCCAGAAGATTACATGGGTTCGATTATTGGTGACTTAAATGGTCGTCGCGGTCAAATTCAGGGCATGGATGAGCGCGGCAACGCCCGTATCGTCAAAGCCCACGTACCACTTTCGGAAATGTTCGGCTACGCCACCGACATGCGGTCAATGACCCAAGGTCGTGCGAGTTACAGCATGTTCTTTGACCATTACAGCGAAGTTCCGAAGAACATCATGACGGACTTAATGAAGAACAAGTAAGGTTTAGAAGTTTTAAAGCTCGAGATTGGGGGAAGCCCTGATCTCGAGCTTTTTTGTTGTGATTCTCGAGGTTTTGTGAGAAAATTTATTTCATGGATTCATATGCAGGATATATTTACCAAGCAGGAGAACTTTCGGAAACGGTAAATGGGCGCATTAAAAATGAAATTAAATTTACCGATAATATTATATTAAAAAGTTGGGGTAAATCTAATTATGAAATATTTCTTATTTTAACAAATGATAAAGGTGCTATTGCATATGGTCTTGTTCGTAAAAGTACGGCAGTTACCACTGGAAAACTCCGAATTGAATTTGAAAAATATGTATTTTTCCCAAATCCGATAAGTGAAGACGAAATATATAAAATTCTTGAATCGTCAGAACTAGAAAACTTTAACATGAATAGGCTTGAAGTTAATTTGTGGGAATTAATTAGAACTCGCATTATAGATCTCTTTCCTTCAATAGAACCTGAAATAGTTAAACTAGAAAATTTTCAAAAATTACGAGACTATATTCCAACAAACAATGCTAAATCGAGCTTAGTATTTGAAAGAGACGCTACAAACTTAGCATTAAGAATGGCTAAACTTGAAGAAATGACTATTACAGAATGGAATCAAAATGATGGGGAAGAAATCGCACCTTTTCTTAAAGGGCTTTCATCTGTGAGCATTCGTGAAGATACTATGATTATACATGATTCACGTGTTTTCGGTGATTGGGAATTTTCAAGTGGGGTTGTAACTGGAGCAATCGAATTAAAAAACAAGAGTCAAAGACTGACGCTAATGAATGTAAACAGATTACCACTTGAAGAGACTTTAGGAGTTGATTTAATATATTATTTTCATAAATATCAATCTTATATTATGATTCAGTATAAAAGAAAAATTTCTGAAAATGGAAAATTTGTCTATAGACCAAACAATAAAAGTTATCAAAGTGAATATGACAAAATGAAATTGTTCAATGAGAATTTAAATCACACATTAGATGCTTCGGAGCTTTCTGATTATAGATTAAATCACAATCTATTTTACTTCAAATTTTGTGCAGCCCAACAATTCGACCCTCGTTCAAGCGAAATGATCGAAGGAGAATACGTTCCATTAGATCTTTGGGAAGCGTTCATCAAGTCCCCTGAAGCACAGGGTTCACAGGGTGGAATTAGATGGTCAGGGGGGAAATCAGGAAGGCATTTATCAAATTCTGACTTTATTATTCTTGCTGGGAACGGATGGTTAGGTACTCGAGTTGCCCATGCTTCAATTATCTCAGATATTATCCGAGAATCATTGGCTGCGGGAAAATCTGTCACGCTTGCAGAAAACTTCAGTTTACGAGACTAGTAAACCATACCCTGAATTTTGAAAGCTCGAGATTTGGAGAAACTCTAAAATGGAGTGCATTGTTTTGAAACTCGAGGTGAAATCATGTTGAATACCGAGCAACTCACACGCACTTGGAAAGCAAATGCTGATGTTATCAACCTCCGCCGACCCCGAAACGCGGCAGAACATCATGAACTCATTGCCTTGATCGAACGACTTCTCGAGCTTTCCGCACCAGACCCAACACAAAGCCCGTATTCCATGCTGCTCGATACCGCCATGACCTATGCCAGTGATTGGGAAGATTCCAATGTTACAATGCCGCAAACTGACCCTGTGAACGTACTCCGCGCCCTCATGGAATCGCATGGTTGCCGACAAGCGGATTTGGTGAAAGCAGGCGTGATAGATCAACCCAGTCTCTCAAGGGTTTTACGCAATGAACGAAGTATTTCTAAAAGTATGGCGCTACAATTGGCAGGTTATTTTAAAGTTTCAGCAGGTATTTTTTTGACGCCCTAAACTTCAAAGTTTTTTGAATCAAACCCAGAAACAAAAGCTCGAGGCTGGGGGGAAACCTTGATCTCGAGTTTTTTGTGATGTTCACACGGCTCGAGCATACTGATTTCAAGCTGCGCGAATCAACTGTGAAAACTGATACGACTTTTGCGGAATTCCTCGAGTTTGAAAGTCACAGTCAGGAACGCCACGAGGATTTTTCTGATCACGAGATCTGTGAAGAAGCCAATCGTTTTCTTCTCATGCAATCGTGACAGTTGCTTCACGGCTGATTCATGGACGAACATTATGGTGAGGTTACAAGAAAGTACGCTCAGCAGTTTAAATTTCGCTAACGATACGCAGACGTTATACCTCTGGAACGAATCCTCACATTGCGCCAGTCTCTTTCTGTACAAC
This sequence comes from Deinococcales bacterium, assembly GCA_031391225.1. Taxonomy (GTDB): domain Bacteria; phylum Deinococcota; class Deinococci; order Deinococcales; family JAAFIG01; genus JANXTZ01. Next base: position 49 of record JANMUC010000583.1, on the reverse strand, counting down.
AGTGCTGATGACCGTTTACACCAGTGAAGACACACCTTCAGGTTTTGTT
>JANMUC010000534.1:0-1890 GCA_031391225.1 Deinococcales bacterium | reverse complement strand
CAAATGGATTGTGTTGTTTTTTTACCCAAGAGCTTTTACGAGCGGTTGTACGGCTCAAAACATCGAGTACACCAAGCGCTATCAGGATTTTCTTGAGGCTGGAGCGGTGGTGTATGGTGTCTCGAACGATGCGAGCGCCAAGCAGTGCGATTTTGTCAAAAAGTACGCGTTAAAAATTCCGCAAATTCCTGACACCAAGTTCGAGTTGGCAAAGGCGTTCGATGTCGCCTCGGGTTTGGGTTTGTACAGCCGTGACACCGTAATTATCGCGCCTTCGGGCAAAGTGAACGCCATCAAACGCGGTGTCAATGCAGTCAGTGATGCGGCGGAATCGCTCGAGTTTGTGCAACGCAAAGGCGATTGCAAAGTGGTGTTAAGCGGCACTGTTTCCTGCGGTTAAAAGAAGTTCCGACTTAAGGGCGGCATCTCAAGATGCCGCCCTTTTTTATGCCAGTTGTTTGGTTTGTTGAGGTTCGAGTTCTGGTTCGAGTTTTCGCGCCCAGGCTTGCAGGGTTTGGGCGAGTTGGTGTCGCCAGGAAACGGCTGCCTCGCGGAGTTGGCGGTGGGTGTCTGCATCGTGCAGGAGTTGCTCGAGGTGCTCGCGGTTGGCGTTGAGTGTCCATTCGGTTTGGTTGTTCATGTTCCTGCCTCCTGAAATTACTATAAAGTACAATCTTATAATTTGTCAAGTCTAATTTTCATTTTAAGTGATATTGCTTATTTCTCAACTCAAAAAAGAAACTCGATATGGATAAAATGATAATCACTGCACTCGAGTTCAACGACTATTCAAACCCCAGACTCAAGAACAACAGGAACTTCAACGGTATACTCGAGCCGTGAAACGTGTTTTTTCGGGCATTCAACCAACCGGCGATTTGCACATCGGCAATTACTTGGGCGCAATTCGCAACTGGGTCAAAATTGGCGAACAGATCGGCAAAGACGCCATTTTTTGCATCGTGGACTACCACGCCATCACGATTCCACATGACCGCGAATTGCTGGCGCAACGCACTTTCGACGCGGCACTGGCGAACATGGCGGCAGGCTTAGACCCCAACAAAATCGTGCTGTTCGCACAGTCGCACGTGCCAGAACACCTCGAGCTTGGCTGGGTCTTCAGCACTCAAACCCCACTTGGTGAACTCGAGCGCATGACGCAATTCAAAGACAAATCCGAGCAACACAGCGTGCTGGCGGGTTTATTGATGTATCCAGTTTTGCAAGCCGCCGACATTCTTCTTTACAAAGCCGATACTGTTCCCGTCGGCGAGGATCAAATCCAGCACATTGAACTCACCCGAGAGGTCGCACGGCGTTTTAATGCCAAGTTCGCCCCAGAAAATCCTGTATTCCCCGAACCCAAAGCCAGCATCGACAAAAGTGCTGCTCGAGTACCTGGTCTGGACAATTCGGGCAAGATGAGCAAATCCAAGAACAACACCCTCGAATTGCTCGAGCCTGAACCCGCGCTTTGGGAGAAAATTCGGGTTGCGCCCACCGATCCCGCCCGAGTGCGCCGAAATGACCCTGGAACACCCGAAAAGTGCGTGATTTTCTCGTACCACAAACTCTTTTCGAGTTTGGATACGATTCAGGAAGTGGACACGGGTTGCCGCACTGCTGGAATTGGTTGTATTGACTGTAAAAAACGCCTGATGATCGGATTGATGGAAACTCTCGACCCGATTCAAGCTCGAGCCGCGCACTTGCAAGCCCATCCGCACGAAGTCACTGATGCGCTGGTTTCGGGCGCAGAACATTGCCAGAAAATTGCTAAACAAACCATGCTCGAGGTTCGTGACGCCATTGGTTTATTGCGTCCCAATTCGATCCGCCCTGCCGCCCAAAATCAATGACCCAAGCCATCCTCGAGCCGATAGATAC
>JANMUC010000493.1:0-2476 GCA_031391225.1 Deinococcales bacterium | reverse complement strand
CCACCAATGGCGGCGTTAAATTGAATAAATGGTTGGAAGCTGCTGGTTTGCATGATTAACTCCGTTTGCTCCATTGGGTGTACTCGCGGTGGGACAGAACGAATTTTATAAAAACAGTTTGGGTGCGATAACTGATGCCACAAATGATTCGGTAATTGTTGCCCCCAACGTTAAAAACGGTCAGTTCTATGTCTTTTTTTCGGACATAATCGGCACTTGGGAAAACACTGTGCAAGTCGTTCAAATGGTTACAACGGATGCGCTGCATGACTTTGTACCACTCGAGCAGCGAGGCTGTCGCTTCGGGGTGAGCGTTCCAAAAGTCCTTGAGCGCAGTTTTGCTGAGGACGTTCACCTGAATCAGTATATTACAAAATGAAATGATTTCAACTGCCAGTGAAGGATGCTGTCACAATCAAAAGTGCTCAAGTCAAAGCAATTTATGGTGCTAAACTCAAAGCATGAACGAATTGATTTTTCTGGTGGAAGAAGCCCCAGAGGGTGGTTTCAACGCTCGAGCTTTGGGTGAAAGTATTTTCACCCAAGCCGATACTGAAGTCGAATTGCACGCCATGATTCGAGATGCGGTGTTGTGCCATTTCGATGAAGGAAAAGCCCCAAAGATTTTGCGTTTGCATTTTGTTCGTGAAGAAGTTTTGGCGGTATGAAACTTCCCCGAGATATTTCGGCGGACGATCTGATCGGATTGCTCAAGGGTTTCGGGTACGTGGTTGTGCGTCAAACAGGAAGCCATATTCGGCTTACAACCCTGCAAAATGGTGAACATCACCTCACCATCCCGCGTCATGATCCATTGCGAGTTGGGACACTTGCGGCGTTGTTATCCGAAACCGCAGTTCATCTTGGATTATCTCGAGATGAGTTTCTGAAACAGTTGTTCGAGTAAATTAAACTTTCTCGAGGTGCTTTATCAACCTCGCCAGCACCCCGTTGACAAACTTCCCGCTTTCCTCGCCGCCGTATCGTTTGGCAATCCTGACTGCCATTTCGATCACGACTGGGTGCGGGGTGTCTAAGAACATCATCTCGTAGCTCGAGATGCGCAGAATGGTCAAATCGGTTTGTGACATTTGCGTGAATGTCCAACCTTCAATCACGCGCTCGAGGGTTTGGTCAACTTCATAACGTTTTTCGTCGAAACCCAAAACCAAACGGTGGGCGAAGATCATGCCCTCACTGTCTAAGGCGCTCGGTTCGTCGCGGTCACGGCTTTCTTTTTTTTCATCAACCTCGAGTTTGGCGTTTTCCCAGGCGGTGTTGATGTCGTTGCCGCCCTGTTCGGCTTCAAACAGGACGCGAAAGGCGAGTTCTCTGGCGCGGCGGCGTGTGCCCGTTTGCACTTCAGCCATTGCTGACTTCCAAGGGCAGCACAATGCTCTGCACGGTCACGTTGACGGCGCGAACACTGAGTCCGGTCATGACTTCAATGTTTTCGGCAACCACGCGTTGCACCTCGAGTGCCGCCTCTGGAATGGCGCGTCCGTAGTCCACATTGACGCTTAAATCAACGATCACATTGGTGTTTTCGCGGGTGATGTTGATGCCTTTCAGGCGTTTGCCTGCCAGAAATTCGCCCATTTTGACGGGCGGGGTGACGGGTGTGACGCCTTTCACGCCTTCGATGGCGATGCTGGCGATTCCGGTGAGCACATCTTTGGAGATGTCCACCTCGAGCTTGTGTTGGGGGGGTTTGACAGCCATGAACGTATTCTAGCGCTTTGACTACGAAAAGGGGAGGGCAAGTGTTTTAGACTGTACACGTGCAAGTCATGACTTTTAACCTCAACGGTATTCGCAGCGCTCACAGCAAAGGCGCGTTCGCTTGGTTGGCAGAACAACAACCCGAGATTATTTTATTGCAGGAAGTTCGGGCGCTCGAGCATCAACTGCCCGATTTGGGTTTGAAGGGTTACAAGGCATTTTGGAATCCTGCGGCAAAACCTGGCTATTCGGGTGTTGGGATTCTGACCAGACTCGAGCCTAAAAGCGTTTCGTTTGGTATCAATTCGAGCGAGTTTGATGCTGAGGGTCGGGTTTTGCGGGCTGAATTCGATGGTTTTGATGTGGTCAGCGCCTACATTCCCAGTGGCTCGAGCGGTGAGGAGCGTCAGGCGGCGAAAATGCGCTTTCTGGCAGAATTTTTGACACACCTTGAGGTTTTAAAAGCGTCTGGGCGCGAGTTGATTGTTGGCGGGGATTTTAACATCGCGCATCAAAAAATTGATCTGAAAAACTGGCGCGGCAATCAAAATCAAAGCGGTTTTCTGCCCGAAGATCGCGCCTGGATTGACGGTTTGCTCGAGCTTGGCTGGCGTGACAGTTTCAGGGATTTGGTGGGTCAGGATGCGGTGCATTACTCTTGGTGGTCGGCGCGGGGCGGGGCTAGGGCGAAGAATGTGGGGTGGCGTCTGGATTATCAATTCACCACACCCAAACTGGCGTTGCTGGCAACAAA
>JANMUC010000523.1:0-8389 GCA_031391225.1 Deinococcales bacterium | reverse complement strand
AACAAACAAACACTCGAGTTACGGTTTTTAATCACCGATGGTACGACCAAAATCCCAGTTAGTTTTACAGGCACACCACCAGATTTATTCAAACCAGGTCGTGGTGTAACTGTCGAGGGTAAATTTGATGGTGATACTTTTAAGGGTTCGCAATTGCTGGTCAAACACAGCGAAGAATACCGTGCGCCCAAACCAGGTGAAAAACTCGATTACGAAAACATCACCAAGAACATCAAAGACTCGAGGTAACTGATGAATAACTCGAACTTGGGTGAGTTTTCAATTTTGATTGCGTTGGTGTTCTGCATCTGGGGCTTTGTCAACTCCGCGCTCGGCGGCTCGAGACGCGATCCGAAATTGGCAGAGGTCGGACGCCGCGCCGCCATTCCAACATTTTTGTTCGCAACCTTTGCGCTGATTGTGCTCGAGGTCGCGCTCTTAACCAATGACACCAGCGTGAATTATGTGGCGAATCACTCGGCGAGCACTTCGCCGCTTTGGGTGAAAATCGTTTCCTTATGGGGCGCTCTGGCGGGCAGCATTTTACTTTGGGCGTGGTTGCTGGCTGGGTTCTTGTTGCTCGTCTCGAGAATTGCTAAAAATGATGCGCTTCGTCCTTATGCGCTTGCCACCATGTTCGCGGTCTTAACGTTTTTCTTGGGTGTCAATGCTACCGTTGGCAGTCCATTTTTAGAAGTGCCATTGCCACCAGTTGATGGTAATGGTCCAAATGCTTTGCTACAAAACCATTGGATGATGGCAGTACATCCCGTTTTAATGTACATCGGTTTTGTGGGCTTGTCTGTGCCGTTCGCTTACGCCATCGCCGCCATGTTAACAGGGCGTTTGGGCGAAACTTGGCTGGTACAAACCCGCCGTTGGAGCATTGTGGCATGGGCATTTCTGTCGGCTGCCATTGTCTCTGGCGGTTGGTGGTCTTACGAGGTTTTGGGTTGGGGCGGTTACTGGGCATGGGACCCCGTCGAAAATGCCAGCATCCTACCCTGGTTTTTCACGACTGCCTACTTGCACAGCCTGCAAATTCAAGAACGCCGAAGAATTCTCAAAGGCTGGAATCTGGGCTTAATCGTTGCGGCTTTCTCGAGCACTGTTTTCGGAACTTTCTTAACCCGTTCGGGAATAGTCCAAAGTGTTCACAGTTTTTCCAAAAGCCCAATCGGACCCGTTTTCTTGGGTTTCTTTGCCGTCACGCTCGCCATTACGCTGTACATCGCCTACAAACGCCTGTCCTTGGTGCGTGACGATCACAGCCTTGACAGCCCACTCTCGAGAGAGGGCGCATTTCTGGCTGGAAATTTACTCTTCTCGAGCTTCGCCTTTACCGTCGTTCTTGGGACAATGTTCCCAGTGTTTTACGAGGCGTTCACCAACAAAACCACTTCGGTTGGCGCACCGTTTTTCAATCAGGTTGGCATTCCGATTGGACTGGCAATTCTGGGTTTGATGGCAATTGGACCCGCATTAACTTGGCGGCGACTCGAGGGTGTGGCTTTGCGTAAAACCCTAATGATTCCTGGAATTTTGGCTGTGCTCACCAGCGTGATTGCATTTGTGCTGGGCATTCGAGACATCAACGTTCTTCTGACCTTGGCTTTCTCGAGTTTAGCAATCAGTGTGCTTTTTGTCGTCACTGGCAACGCCATGCGGCAACGTCGGCAAGCCGAAGGTGGCTCGAGCCTCAAGGCTCTGGGTGAACTTTTGAACGCGTACCCACGGCGTTACGGCGCGTATATCACGCATTTTGGGATGGTCGTGATTGCCATTGGCATTGCGTTCTCGGGCGCTTACAAAACTGAACGCGAACTGGCGTTTAAACCAGGCGAAACCAAAACCGTACTTGGTCATGAGGTTCGCTATTACGGCTTGGTTGGCGAGCAACGCCCAGAAAAAACCATTCAAGCCGCCAAGCTCGAGGTGGACGGCAAAGAATTTTATCCTGCCCAAAATTATTATGGCACGCAACGCGAAGCGGTTTCGACGCCCGCCATTCAGTACAAAGTTGGTGGCGATTTTTACATGGTGCTGGTGAATGGCGACCCACAAGATCAAAGTGTCAGCCTGAAATTTATTTCATCACCACTGATCAGTTGGATTTGGATTGGTGGTTTGATCGTGGTGATTGGCGCGGCGTTAACGTTAATTCCAGCCATCGTTTCCGAACCGAAGACCGTCTCCTCTAACGTGGCAGCCGCCAGCGATTAAACGAATCTCGAGGTCAAGATGCAAAACGCAAATTCAGTGCAAAAACAAAATCCGATTCAAAAATTTGTTGTGCCAATTGTCTTACTGGCATTTGTTGCCGCCCTCGGTTATGGTCTGACCAAACCTGCCGCCGTTAACACCAGTTCACTCGAGGGAAAACCCGCCCCAGACTTCACGCTCAAGACGCTCGAGGGTACAGACTTAACGCTCTCGAGTTTTAAAGGTCGCCCTGTGGTCGTGAACTTTTTTGCCTCCTGGTGTGGACCTTGCGTGGACGAAGCGCCGATGCTCAGTCAAGCCGCGATTGATAGCGCCGCCAAGAAAACCGTGTTCCTGGGTGTGGCATACAGTGATAAAGCGCCACTTGCCAAAGCATTTCGGGATAAGTACAACCTAGGCTTTCCAGTGGTCATGGACGATGACAAACTCGAGGCTGGACGAAGCAGCGTGAAATACGCGATCACAGGCGTTCCTGAAACATTTTTTATTGACGCTAAGGGCATTGTCGTGAAAGCTATCACAGGACCGCTCGATGCAGAATCGCTTCAAGCTGGTTTGAAAGGTATTGGCGCGATTTGATACGGATTCTCTCGAGCCTTCTGATTTTGCTTTTAGCGGGTTTTAGCCTGGCGCAAAATGCTGCCGAGGACGCTCGAGTTCAGGCGCTCGCAAAGCAAATTCGTTGCCCAATCTGTCAGGGTTTAAGCATCACCGAAAGTTCCACCGACTTTTCCCGTTCAATGCTGAATGAACTCAAAGACCGTGTCAAACAGGGTGAAACCGATGACAGCATCCGCGATTATTTTGTCTCAAAGTACGGGCGTGTGGTCTTGCTCGATCCTCCTAAAAGCGGTTCGGATTTGATTGTTTGGGGTGCGCCGTTGGTGATTTTGTTCGGTGGTGCAGCCGCGTTGTTCTCGTACTTGCGTCGTGCCAGCAACCAGACCATGCCCGAAGTCCGCAGTGCATCGCTCGAGAAAGTGCGCAAACAACTCGAGGAAAGTCAAAAATTGTGAGTGGTCGCTCGAGAGGCGGGAATTTATTTTAGGTCTTGTTTTTGGAATTTTAGGCTTGCTGGTCGCGCTTGGTTTGGTGTTTTACGCCGTTCGTCCGATTGTCAAAAATTCGAGCGAGAACGCGGCAACCGACAATGCTCGAGTCGAACTTGAAGACGAACGCGACGCGCTGTTCAAGCAAATCAAAGAACTCGAGCGGGATCATACACTTGGGCTGATTGACGACACCGATTACCCGCGTTTACGGCTTCGTGACGAAACCCGTGCCGCGTTGATTCTCGAGAAACTTGAAGATTTAGCCCCCGCTCCAGGTCAAACTGGCAAACGAGCACCGTTGACCTTCGTGCTGGGTTCTCTGGCGGTTCTGGCACTGGCTGGGGCACTGGCAAACACGTTTGTCGTCCCTAGCCTCGAGCGTCTGGCATTGCGCCCACAACAAGCCAAAGAGTACGAAAATGCAAGCAAACTCAAATCACTCGAGGCGGTCTTGACCGAACAAGCCAAAACAGGCAGCGCTCAAATTGCCACACTGCTCGAGTATGGTCAACTGGCTTGGGAGATTCAAGATTACAACCGTGCCGCCAACGCTTACGGCGAGGTGCTGCGTCAAGAACCCAAAAACGTTATTGGACTGGCGCGTTACGGACAGATTTTGTTCTTTGCCAGTGCACAAGACCCAAAATTGCTCGATCAAGCCTTGGCATTGTTACGCGCCGCCACCAAACTCACACCGCCCTCGAGCGAAGCTTGGATGACCATTGGCAATATTCTGTTCAGTTCTAAAAACGACCCGAAAGGCGCACTGGATGCCTGGAAGGAATACCAAAAAATCACAGGTGATACAGGCAGTCCACGCATCACGCAATTGATGAGCGCCGCCAGAAAACGCTTGACCTCCTCCGACCCCGCTGTGAAACTTTTTGCGGCAAATTGTGCCGCCTGTCACGGCAGCGAAGCCCAAGGGCAAATCGGACCAAACTTAAAAACATCGTTAAACGCTCGAGACGCTGCGTTTGTGACCAATCAAATCAAATTCGGCTCAAAAAATAAGAAAATGCCAGCTTTACCGCAACTCTCGAGCGCAGACCTCAACTTGCTGGTGAAGTACGTCGCTGCATTAAAGCCTTAAACTAAAATCATGTCCGACAATGATCCCAAAAAAATCTCGAGGCGCAACCTGCTCGAACTCTGGTGGATTGCACCAGTGCTAGGCGCGGGTGGATTCTTTGCCTGGTTTGGAATTCGTTCCTACCGCATTCTGCTCGGTAAAACTCCACCAGGCACACCAAGTTTTCAAACAGGTAATAAGTTTAGAATCGCTCGAGTCACCGACCTGCAACAGGCAGGCGATGCCAAACCATTCGATTACCCAGTCAACATCGGCTCAAGTGTCCAATCTTTACCCGCCATTCTGATTCGAGTCAGCACACCACAACCAGGCGGTCTGAGCCGAGGCAACGCACACTTTATCGCCCTCTCGAGAGTCTGCACCCATCAAAATTGCACTTGCGATTTTATAATAAAGCCCGAAATTGCCTCAATGGCATACAAATACCGTCCACCAGCAGGAAACCCTGTCCTCGGTTGCGCCTGTCACTTCAGCGCCTTCGACCCCGAAAAAGCGGGGATGAGCGTCTCAGGACCTGCCCTGAAACCCCTGCCACGCTTGCAACTTGAGCTTAAAAACAATGATGTTTTTGCGGTTGGACTCGAGAAAACGTAAGTTCCAAATGCTTGCAAAAAAATAGCTGGCGGATCATGACAACCCACCAGCCAAGGTATTCTTTTTACTCGAGCGGCTGCCCGTTGTAAATCGCGGTGTACTTGCGACATGCTGTAAAGGTAATCTCGAGCGTATTCGTGCCGTCGGTCAATGTAATCTTGCCCGCATCAAAACCGCGTCTGCACCCTTTACCAAAACGCAAATCTTGACCGCTCGAGTTGACCACCAAAATATTAGCGCCGTCTTTTAAGGTTTGCAGACCCGTAAATTTGATGACACCACCCTTGAACGGTTTTGTCACATCATCGGGCGTCAATTCAATGCTCGAGTCACTACCGAGTTCTTTGAGGTTTTTAACGAATTTGGATTTCTCGAGAATCGTGTACTTGCCTGTGCTTGGTGTGATGTCCAAACTGATGTTGGCGCTGGTGTTTAACTTTTTACCGTTCCAGTTTAAATCGAATGCCAGCGCGGTGGCGTATTTGAAACCCGCATTGGCATCGTTGTCGTTTTTATCCTCGAGTGAACTGCTGCCCGTGACGCTGGCGCTGTTGGTGACGGGTCCTATCGTGCTCGAGAAGGCGCAAACAAATGACCGAGCACTTTTGAGAGGGATTTTGTCCAGGTCAACATCGCTTAAATCGTTGCCCGTGGCTGGTAATTCACACTTGGCAAGATTCCCCGATGGCAAATCAAAATCGGCTTCGCCAATCACGCTTGTTCCAGCAATACTCAGCATCGCGCTCGAGAGTTGATCGCTGCCTTGTTCGGCGCTGCTGGATTTAAGTGCCAGGGCGTTTTCTTTGGTTAACGTGCCAATTTGCGGGTTGGAAAGTTGTTGATTGCAGCTTGCCAAAAGCACACCAATACCGATCAGGATCGCTATTTTTTGCATATTTCCTCCTTGAAGATTGCTTTGTCGTTACCTTAAAGGCTAAAACTGAGGAATCTCTGGCAGCCCTGCTCATTCTTAAAAGCTTGAGATGACTGCAATTCGTGCTGCACGACTCGAGTGCATAATATTGACGAATATTGAATACCGTGCTATTCTATAGAAATCAACGGCGAAGAGCCGTGTTTTTTATTTTATGGCACTCGAGTTTCAAACGTAACGCCATTCACTCGAGATTCACAGTTCAAATGCCAGAATGATCCCATGAAAACCATTGCGGATTTGCCCCGCCCCGTGTTTCCTGAAGATTACGCCACTCGAGTCGGACAGTTTTTGGCAGAGTGCTACGCACAACACGGTCCAATTTTCGCCCGTAACCTTGACGGACTCGAGTTGGTGTATTTGGTCGGACCCGAAGCCAACCGTTTTGTGCTGCTCGAGAATCGGGCTGCATTCTCGCACGACCTGGGTTGGACGCCGATCATGGGTGAAATCATGGGCAAGGGTTTACTGAACATGGACGGCGCACCGCACGATGCGCAACGCAAAATGATGAACCCCGCGTTTACCCAAGATTATATGGACCGGTATTTGCCGATCATGAACCGCGTGATTGATCGGTACGTCTCGAGTTGGCTTGAAATGGGCACAGTCAACGTCTACGAGGAAGCCCGCAAGATCACTTTTGACGTGGCAGCCGAGGCATTGGTGGGGTTTTCTGACCAAACCGAAATTGACGAGTTCAGGCGCTTGTTCACGGTTTTACTGATGGGCAACGGCGAAGATGTGACCCAAGAGCAAGCCTTCCAAACCGCCATGAGTACCAAAGAAACGCTTTCAAAAATGCTGCTCGAGCAAATCGAACAACGCCGCAACCATCCAACCGATGACGTGCTGGGCATGTTGGTTCGCGCTCGAGACGGGGCGGGAAATGCCTTGTCAGACGAACAATTGCTTGGGCATACCAACATTTTGCTGGTCGCAGGTCATGAAACCAGCACCAGTTTAAGCGCTTGGCTGCTGTGTTTGCTGGCGCAAAATCCCGAGTACACCGCCAGAATTCGTGCCGAACTCGAGACTGTGCTGGGCGACAAAGACCCGCATCTCGAGGGAGTCAAACAGCTTAAAGTGTTGGGTTATGCACTTTCCGAAGCCGAGCGCCTTTACCCGCCAGTGGCGAACGCACCACGTGGCACAGTGCAAGATTTTGAATTTAACGGCTTCCATATTCCCGCAGGCACAAGAATAATTTACTCGATTGCGGCAAGCCATCAACTGCCGCACATCTGGCAGAACCCAGCCAGCTTTGACCCAGACCGTTTTGCCCCGCCTCGAGAGGAAGACAAAAAACATCAATTTGCGCTGGTGGGTTTTGGTGGTGGACCAAGGGTCTGTATTGGCATCAACTTTGCCACCGTCGAAATGAAAGCCATGATCGCGCAAATTTTGCGTAAATTTGATCTTGCACTCGAGCCTGGTTTTAAACCATTTCAGGTTTATTACGGCGCGACAGGAATGCCGTTTGGTGGGATTCAATTGAGGGTTACGGCTCGAAGGTAGCAATATCTAAATTCCAAGTTTACTCCACGTAATACTTAAGACATATTGCATAAGATACATGTCATACTGATGCCTTCATGGTCAGATTTTTTTTGTGGAGGCAAATGCAAAATTTGTGTACTTTGGGATGAAATGACCGAAAATTTCACACTTGAGGTACAATGAGTCACCCACGTGCAGACAGCTATCAAAAACCTGTTGGAAGGGGCGACACGTTACCACAGTTTTTCATGGTCGAAGATGTTGGATTATGTGCTGTTAAGTTTTTCGACAACCCTCAAGGACCACGCGCCCTACCAAATGAGTGGATTGCGTTTCGTATTGCAGATGCGCTCGAGTTGCCGCACCCAAAAGTTGGGGCGGTGGAAATTGAAGCTGAGGTATTGCCAAATGGTAAATTAGTTGAAACAGACCGTTGGGGCGACAAGTGCGAATTCAAACCAGGTTTAGCATTTTATAGCCAATGGCTCGAACCCACTGATACGCCAATAGCCACGGATTTTGATGGTTTATTGCTTTCAAATCCGCAAGTGTTTGCAGGGGCAATCGTTCTTGACTTACTCCTTAATAACTGGGATGGTGCAGCGGCAAATCCGAATTTGCTATTGCACAGAAAAGATCAGCGACAACAATTATTTTTGGTGGATTATGGAATGACTTTCGGAGGTGCTGGCTGGGAGTTAGGCAACCTTAAAAACCCGACCCTACCTTCTTTAGATATATCGCTACCGTATTCAGAAACCCTAGAAAGCATGTTGAAGAAAGTGAATCCTCTCCGAGATTTCTCAGAGTACTTGTCTAAACTGACGAAACTTGACCAAGCATTTTTTCAGAATGTAGTGGACTCAATACCGCTTGAGTGGAAAGTAACAAACTTAGAACGGACAGCTCTGGTAGAATTCTTATGGCAACGGGCGCAGGCAATTCCAGCCTACATGAATGAGCGGTTAAAAAAAGGAGGTGTGGTGGTAATGG
>JANMUC010000402.1:0-8187 GCA_031391225.1 Deinococcales bacterium | reverse complement strand
GGCGTCAACCATATTTTCCAGACTCTCGAGGGGAGTTGCCTTGAGTGCGATAAAAAAACTGTCGGACACGGCTCGGTAGTATTTGATTGGGCTGCCTTTGCGGGTTTCGCTGCGGGTGTGAAGCAACAATTTTAGCTTCAGCATTCGTTCAATTTGGTACAGGTAAGCTTTCAGGTCAATCTTGTAGGCTCGAGCGACTTCGCTGGCACTGCGTTCAAGTCCGATAAATGGGTACAAGAATACGGCTTTGCCAGGATTGGACAAGTAAGCGGCGGCTTTTGGGTTGGTGACTTCAAGTGGTGCAAAGCTGGTCGAGTTTTGCGGTTTCATCTCGACCAGTGTAAGTTGCAAGCTGTTATAGAAATTGTTTTTGAAATACAAAGCTGTTCGAGTAAAGGAGTCAATAATGAAAATCTCCACATTTTTAATTCCGCTTGGTTTGGTGTTTTTGGTGGCTTGCCCGCAAACCTCGCAGCCGATGACCGCCAGCGATGCCAAAGCCCTCAAGACCGTGTTGCCACTGGCACTCAACGGTTTTGCCAACAGCGTGCGTTCGGGTGGTTCGAGTGCGGCTGGTACAGCCTCAGAAGCTCTAAAGCCTTTTGGCTTGCAACCAAAAGCCGTCACTGGAACTTGCGGCTCGAGTACTGCGATTACTGACGTGGACGGTGATAAAATTCCAAGCAGTTTTTCTTACACTTACGATTGCACGGTAACGGTTGGGGCTGGTTTTACCTTCAAAGCCAAAGGTTTGGTTAAGAGCAATGACAGCAATGACAACGATGGCAACAGCGGTTATACCACCGAGGGCAACTTGCGTTATGACTTTATTTTCACCAACACTCAAACTCAGGAAACAACGGGTTTTGCTTTTGTGGTGCAATGGAATGCCACCGCGACCATCGCCACTTCTGGAGGCTACAGTATCAGTACCGATCAGCGCCTGACCTTCCAACCCGACACGGATAAAAGCCAATTCGGTTATCAATTGACCGCAACGTATTTGCCAGATTCTGACGGCAATAATCTTAAATTTGATGCTGGAAAACTGAACATTGTTGGATCAGCCAATTTCAGTAACGCCCAGGGCAAGTTCTCCGTGTTAAACCTGACGGTTAATAACTTGCACTTTGGCGGTTTGTGCCCTCGAGCCGTGGACAGCGGCATCGTTCGACTCGAGGACAGCTCGAACTTGAACGGCGGCAAGAACAATGTGCTCGAGTTGACCGCCACGGGTTGCGATGCGTGGAGTGCAACTTATAACGGCAGCAGTTCGTTTTAAACATTTGAAACTCGAGTCAGCGCCAAGACCTGCATTTTTGACAAGTGCAGGTCTTTGACATTATTGCAACTCAGATTACAAAGACTTCGCCCAGCACATACTCGAGGCACAGGTGCTAAACTTGAGGTCATAAAATACGGAGGCAATCTATGAAACGAACTGTGCTCATCATTTCGATTTTCGCTGTTCTCTCGAGCTTGGCGCTCGCCGCCCCCGACATCTTTGTGGCGTACCCACCCAATAATTATGAGGTTGGCTTTGACCATGTGCTACTCGAGGGTTCAGTCACGGCTGGCGCAGATTTAAAGATCAACGGTACAAGTATTGATGTCGGCACTGATGGTTTGTTTATCGAATGGTATCCGTTGCAAGTCGGCAAGAACACGTTGTCCATGCAAACAACGCTGGCGGGAGAAACTGGTAAACTCGAGTACACGATTGTCTCGAGTCCCCGCGTTTCGCTGAGCGAAACACCCACAAAAATCATTGCCGATTCGGTCACGCCTTGGGCTAACGCGGCGTATTTTGCGCTGAACAATGACGTCATTCAAGTCTCGTTTCAGGGTTCGCCTGCCGGCACTGCCAGTTTTAAAATTGGTGACAAAGGACCGTTCAAGATGCTCGAGCGCAGCAGCGAGTTCTTCTTGGGTTTTAAAACCCCAGCCGAACAGCAAGCCTTAAAGGGTCAGTACGAGGGTTCTTATGTGTTGCAATCTGGCGATAGTTTCGAGGCTGCTCCCGTCACGATCTCACTTACGGGCAAAGATGGAACTAGCGTGACCGCCGTTGGCGAGGGCAAAATCACGGTCAAATTCGGTCAACCTCGAGTTGGGGTTTTTACGGGCGAACCCAGTGCGGGTGGAATCTCGAGCGGCACGAACAATGCCCGCAACGGCGTGGGTCATGCCTATGTGCTCTATCCGCGCAAGGGCGCAAAATTTTCGGTGATTGGCGAAGAAGACAATACGTACCGTTGCAAACTGAATTCTGGGCAGATTGTGTATGTGCGCAAAGACCGCATGAAGCTGATGCCCGAAGGTGCGGCTCAACCTGAAAATGTTTTTCTTGACATTGTGACCAGGCGCGTGACTGGCGCGACCCAAGTTCGGTTTTTAACGGGCGATATCGTGCCGCATTGGATTGATGAAGCCAAACAATCGTTCGAGGTCAAACTTTATTACACGCTTGGGGACGTGGATTATATGAATTTTGCCAGCAATGATCCGAACGTTGCCGATGTGCGATGGTACACCGATCAGAATAATACTTTTACGGCAAAAATTGATCTCAAGCAAGCACAACTTTGGGGTTACAAGGCGTTTTTTGAGGGCAATACATTTGTGCTCGAGATTCGTGATGCGCCCAAGATTGACGCCAAAAATCCGCTGCAAGGGCAGAAGATCACCGTTGACCCTGGACACGGCGGCGAGGACACGGGCGGTGCGGGTGCATTGCGCCAGCCCGAGAAGCAAATTACTTTGGCAATCGGTTTGCAGCTTGCCGAAGCCCTCAAAGCCAAAGGTGCAACCGTGACCCTGACCCGCAGCACCGATGTCGAGGTGGACCTGTTTGAACGCAGCTTCATCGCCGACAGGGCAGGCTCGAGCGTTTTTGCCTCGATTCATGCCAATGCGCTGCCTGATGGTGTTGATCCCAAGAATGCTCGAGGTTGGGGATCGTATTTTTTTAACCCAATGGCACGGACATTGGCGCAATCGGTGCAGACTGCGGCATTGGCGCTCGTGCCGAGTATGGGCGATGACGGTGTGCATTACCAGAATTTGGCGGTGGCACGTCCAACCCAAATGCCGCAGGTCTTGATCGAAGTTGGGTTCTTGACCAGCAAAGACAACCTGCGCCTCATGAGCAGCGTTGAAGGCAAGCGCAGCATTGTGAACGCCATCGTTCGCGGTTTCGAGAATTTTTACCGCAACGCCAAAAGTCGTTAATCCCTGACAACAAAAATCTCGAGAAGCCAATGTTGGTTTCTCGAGATTTTTAAATGTGGTCGCTCTCTGCGCTCAGCCCTCTGCGCTCAGCCCTCTGCGCCCTGTTGTTAAGGTTTCTGCTCTAAAATCACATTGTCCACTGTAAGCGTTCCCGTGCTGCCCACCGTGTCCACAAAAATCCCAATGCCTCTGGTATTTTTGAGTGCCTCGAGCAAATCCACAGGTTTACCCCAACCCGCCTGGGCAAATTCCGAGATTGGTACGCGGTAAGTTTTTTGGTTTGGACTGACATTCAAAATAAATTGCGGATTGTCATTCCCAGTGTCGAGCATGTTTGGAAACTCGAGCCGCACAGTCTTTACACCACTCGCCGAGAGGTCAATGCGGATGGCATTAAAGTTTTGCAGGTTGGTGGTTTGGGCAAAATTGAGGTTAACGATTGCGCCCGCCCAATCGTTTGGAGTCGGCAGTTTAAATTGCATCTCGAGCGCGTTGTTGACCAGGCTGGTGGTTGCGCTGCTGACACTGCTGGCGTTTTGTTGGTACGAAGTCACAGACCAATTATCGCCTTGGTTTCCTGTATTGCCAGTGCTCGAGAAATCGAATAGTAAGCGCTGCAAGTTGCTTGGCACATCAGGAATACTCGAGGCGTCAATCAAATTGGCAAAGGCAAGGTTGTCAATCCGCAAGCGACCAGGCTTGCCCTGATTCACTGCCGTGATTTCCAGTCTCTCGAGTTGCCCAATCACATCGGTTGGTTTGACGGGTTTGCCCCAATTGGCTTGCTTAAAAACCTCGAGCGGAATGTTGTAAACGGTAGGTGTTTCGTTGGCATCAAAAGTAAACACTGGATGGTCGCCGCCATCATCAACTTTGCCGCTGGCAAGCCCAACCCGTACTAGACCGCCACCAACAACCGAGGCTTCAAGGCTTAAATGCGTGAAGGCTCGAGCATCAATTACACCTTGCGCCGCGACAGGAATCACGGCTGTAATCCCGCCGTAATCGTTTGCCAGTGGAATGCTGTAATCAAACTCGAGTCTGCCGTTTGAGATGGGCGCAGCGCCCCCCACAGCGGGCGTGAAGGTTGGTTGAGCGGGTTGACCATATGCCCAGTAGGTTGTTGGCACGCCGAAGACGTTCTGGCTGCCTGCCGTAAAATCGGCAATCATTGTTTTACCGCCCAAAACAGGATTGAGGGGATAATTCGAGGAGGGTGTTGTATTGGCAGGCGTGGCAATGGAATTGGCTGGGGCTTTGAAACCCATCGCATCAAACATGCCTGCCTCCGTTTTTAAATCGCGGTGGAAACCAAAACCAGACGTTGGACCGTAGTCCCAAGCGGCAACTGCCATGCCTAAGCTTTCTGCCGATTCACGCACGTCTTTCATAAATTGAACCCGGTCTTGTGGCGGCGCTTCGGTTTGCAGCACCCCAAATTCGCCCAGCAGCAAACGCGCATTGTTCTTGACCGCCCAGGCTTTGGCAACCTCGAGCCTCGCCAAAATCTTGGCTTTGTTATAACCACTTTGCCCATACTCGAGCAGTGCATTTCGGATGTTGGATTTCATGGCGTTGGTTGGCATCGTATAAACTACGCTTGGAATCACAGCCGCTACATTTTCAGGGGTTGGTGGGTACGGAATGTTTTTCAAAAATGGCAAATCTCCGCCCGTCCAACTTGCACCTTGATGCGTGAAATACATTGGATCGTAAAAATGCAAACTGTAAATCACGTTTTGATCGTTCACAGGATTAACTTTCAACAAGCCATCAATCCCGCCCCAACACGCCCCAGTTAAAACAATGGTGATATTGCTATTGGAGGCTCGAGCTTTCTGGTAAAAACCTTGCTGAATTGTGTTCCAATCAAAAGCTGGGTTGCAGGTGTCACCCACGGGACTGATTGGTTCGTTTTGTAATTCGAGCAAGGCGTTTGGGTACTCTTTTAAGAACACAGCCATGTTCGTGATCAAATCCAGAAATTTGGGATCGCCACTCAGCATGTCGCGCTGTGAGTTGAGGCTGGGGTGGAAATCCACAATCACTCGAATCCCAACGCGCTGTGCTTCAAGGAGCGTGCGTTTTAAAAGCTGCCAGGAACTCGAGGTGGTGTCATAAAAAAGTGTGGGTTGGACGGGTAAACGAATAAAATTTGCGCCAGCGTCGTGCAAAATTTGAATTTCACCAAAGCGCGATTCTTGGAATTCGCCAAACTGAAACCAACCCGTTAAATTGACGCCGCGTTTTAAGTCAGCCGTTGTGATTTCTCGAGCATTCAGTGCGGTGTTACAACCGATACTGAGTATGAATCCCAGCAGCAATACGAATCTGGTCAACATAAATTCTCCTCTAATTTAATTGTGCAAGTTGGCTTTTGAAAGTATATGAGAGCACGCCTCAAGACAATGAGCCAACTGTACGCTTAGACACTTTATAAAAACACGTATCAACCTTGAGAGTAGACCTGAATCTCGAGATGCTTTCATAAATGGTTTTTGACCCGCATCTCTCGAGCTACGGGTTTCTGTTCTCTGGATGAGCGTTTCTGCCCTGCCTCTTGACTTTTGAACATGTTCAGTTTAGTATCTGAACATGTTCAATTTGAATGCGTTCAAAAATCAATCAACCTCGGACGCGCCCTTAAGCAAAGCCGACCTAACCAAAGCCAAGATTCTCGAGGAAGCCCTAAAATTATTCCGCGAAAAAGGTTTCGATGCCACCACCATGCGCGACATTGCTGCAACCTGTGACATGGCAGTAGGCACGGCGTACCATCACTTTGAAAGTAAAGAAGCCATCGTTAGCGCCTATTACAACTGGGTGCAAGTTGAGCACCTGCGCCAAGTGACTGAATATAACCGAAGCAAGCACAGCCTCAAACAAAGGCTCGAGCAAGCCTTTCAAAGCAAACTTGATATTGTTGCGGGCGATCAAAAACTGCTCGGCGTCATCATGCGTTACATTGGCGAGTCCGAGCACCCACTGTCAATCTTTGGATCAAAAACCAAAGAATTACGCGATGAAGGATTGCAAATTTTCAAAATTGCACTGGGCAATGAAGCCATGTCAACAGACCTGCGCGAACTTACCCCAATGGTTTTATGGACGCTGCACATGGGCATGTTGCTGTACTTTTTGCACGACAAAACCCAAGGCGAACGCACCAGCAAACTCGGCAACCAAACGCTCGAGTTGCTGCTACAAGTCTTTGGCATGGTCGGTTCGCCGTTGGTGCAACCACTGATAAAACCCGTTTTGGGAAAAGTTAAAAAATTACTCAAAACCTATGATCTGATGGATTAAAGCTTTACAACCAGCCGTAAAATCTCGAGCCTTCAAATTCGTGAAGCTCGAGTTGGGAAAATATTGTCTGAAAAGGAGGTTGTTATGAACGCCACGCAAAAAATGCAAAAAGTTGTGGAAATTCAATGCAATGTCGCCGCGCTTTCCATACTGATTTTTATCGCTCGTGGCTTGTACTCGTTCCTCACAGGGATTTTAATTCTACCTATGATTGTAGTTTGGTGGATAGGCATTCGACTTATCATTGGTTACGAGAATATAAGCAGGGGCAGAGTTGACACTTCCCAAACACGAAAATTTTGGTTTGGTAGTCTTGTGTTTAACGTTGTAGGTGTTATCTTCGGCGCACTTTTTCTAATTCGATTTTCTGTTTCTTTAGAGTATTGCCTTGGATTAGTTCCAGGTCTTTTGAGCAGTTGTATTGCCATCATGGCATTGCTCCTTCCTACACAAACAGTTCAGCACCTCGAGCATCAAATTTCTTAAACCTCGAGCTTGAAATTTATTTGCGCTGCGCTTCTCCGTAAGTGCGAGGCTGGAAAGACATTGCCAAAAAACTGTTCGTGAACCTCGAACTTAAACGCCATTCGACCCTTCGCCCTCTTTTGTAAAGGAGCAACACCATGAATGTTTTGTTGACTTACGCCATTTACGCCGCCATCAGCATTAGCTTGACCATTTGGGTCGCCCAAACACTGCACAAGAACGGCAAGATTTTCTTGATTGATGCGTTTCAGGGCAATGCCCAGATGGCTGATTCGGTCAATCATTTGTTGCAGGTTGGATTCTATTTGGTCAATGTTGGTTTTGTCGCGCTGTTCTTGCGGTTTGGTGATACGCCAACCGATGCCGTCAGCAGCGTGGAGTACATCAGCACCAAGATCGGCATTGTGTTGTTGGCTTTGGGTGGAATGCACTTTTTTAACATGTTCAACTTTGCCAACATGCGTTCCAAAGCAAAACGCCATGATCGGGTGCAAGCCGAGCTAAACCTGCTCGATCAGAACAATATCTCGAGCGTGGAAGCTAAAATTTGAGATTAGATTTTTCGAGTGAGACTCGAGCAGAAAAGCTCGAGTCTCACTTTTGTATTAACTCATAAAGAATAGTTGAAACAGCTTCGCGTTTTGTGTGCCCTGAGCTTCTGGCTTGTTTGTATGACCAATACAATCCAAAAGCATGGTTTTTTCGTAGCTTATTGCTATTGTAAAATCATGCCTCAACCAGTTGATGCTCGTTATCAAGATGAACTTCTCGAGATTGTACGGGACAGCAATTTTTACGAATGGGAATCAGTGACCAGCGTTCTGCATGACGCAAGCCCTCGCGCTCAACGTTTACTCGAGCATATCCGCGAAACCAAGCACATGTACTGGACAATCATTGCCAAGAAATGCAAGCTCGAAGCGCCGCCACAGCAGCTTCAAGACCTGATGTTGTATGAACTCGAGCAAACGGCAACACTGAGTCTCGAGTCGCGTGCTTTGATGGTGCGTTACGGTACAAAAATGACGGTCAGTACCTTAATTCGATTGTGCGCTCGGCATTCTGTTTGGCATGCTGGGCAGATTGCACTCAGTCGTTGGGATTGATTACTTTTTGACTGGCTTCAAGAATGGCGCTTCAATGTACTTGTACGACAAATTCGCC
>JANMUC010000397.1:0-3292 GCA_031391225.1 Deinococcales bacterium | reverse complement strand
GATAAAAAAGACAATGATGGGAAACTGACCAAAGCCCAAGCCGAACAAGTTGCAGCAACGGTGAAACGAAACAATCCAATTTTTTCTAAGATTCTTGTGCATTACGAAGTTGCAAAAAATCGAATTGACTATGAATGGTTTGCTTCTAATGGTATTCGCACCTCGAGCCGTAAGCCATACACGGATGATCTCGAGCCTGCGGCGAATGAAGGCACAAGGACAAATCCATTCCCAATCAATTGGCCAAAACCAGCAAGTGCAAATTATCCCAAGATTTACATTGGGGGCAAGCAGCCAAATCCAGTATCTCAAGCAACATTGGCAACCATGCTCGGCAAACAAGATTCAACAGGCACAGTTGTTAAAGAATATAGTCCACATACGAAGCAGTCCCTTCCTGACGGTGGCAATGAAATTGGTCTTGATTCGCAATGGCAAATCAAGGTTGGAGATATCATTGGTCCAGTTGCACCAACAGGTGCTGGCACACCAGGGGGCAGGAAAATTAATAATGTTTTAAAACCTTACGGTTTCCGCTCAACCGATGAAGGACTTCAAGGCGATCACGTTCATGAAATACAACTCGGTGGTCAAGATGTCTTGGGAAATCTCTGGCCACTGGATGCAAGAATCAACGGAGACTCTGGAAGCAAAATTGATCTTCTCAATATCGCATTAGCCTCTGGAAAAACGATCAAGACCTACCAATTGCGAGAATTGGTCAAAAATACAGGGCGGCGATTCTTTTTTCGGATTGAAAATACAAACGGGTGACAAAATATGGAAGAACTTTGGAATCGTTTAAAAAACTGGCTCGCACAACATGCACCCGAAATTCTGGAAACATTTAACCCCCCCGCAAGTCCTGAGGACATTGAACGGGTTCATTCTGCAACACGAGGATTACTGACAGACCTTTACGAATTCTTACATTTTGCCGATGGGCAAGATGAAGGCTGTTTACTTAATTATTGGGGCTTACTCTCGAGTCGAAATATTTTGTACCAAATCAGTTTAATGCGCGATGAAGTGGTTCCGAGTTGGAAGGCAGATGGTATCAATCTCGATGAAGCTGAAGTGGTTGGTCCAATCAAATTGACACTGTGGGATGAAAATTGGATTCCTGTTTTGTCGGATGGCGGCAATTTAATGTGTCTTGATTTGATTCCTGAACTCGATGAGGGCGGTGAAATCGGTCAACTTATTCAATGGTGGCGAGATGGTACAGCAACAGAATGGGTAAGTTCAGGTTTTCGAGATTGGTTTTCTGAATTTGTTGAATCACTTGAACAAGGAAAAATTGTTCTAAATTCGGAGGGCTATTCTTTAACCCGCAACTGATAACAGGGTCAAATACTTTTCGAGTTAAGACCTTGAAAGTTGACCACAAACAGTTTGTACCGCACAAGATTTGAATCTCGAGTTGTAGGAGGTAAAAATCTATGTTTACTCTTTGGTCTAGGATCGAAACTGCTTTAAAGAAACAAGCTTCAGAAACCATTAAAGAACTTGCTCCACCTGCAACAAACGATATATTGAATCAGCTTCAGCAAAAAATGGGCGTAATGGCTAGCGAATTAATCGAATCTTTAAGAATACACGATGGTCAAAATCATGGATATCATGCTCTTTCTTATCCATGGCAACTTTTAAATTCAGATGACATTCAAGAAAATGCAAAAAGACTCCTCGAGTTATTTCCAGTTGAAGAATATCCAGATGGAAGAACTGCATACGGTTTTGTGAAGGAAGATATTTGGAATGAAAAGTGGATTCCGTTTGCGTCGGATGAATCTGGGAACTTCTTATGTGTAGATTACGATCCAGCCGAAGGTGGAGATATTGGGCAAGTCATTTTGTGGGCATCCGATCCACCATATGTCGAAGTTATCGCTCCAAGTTACCGCGCCTGGCTCGAGCAATTCGCAAATGATCTCGAGGCTGGAAAGTATAAATGGGATACCGAAGATAATTCTTGGTCTCGAGTTGAAGATTAAAGCAACAACTAAAATCCCATTTTTACAACCGCACCACTTGCGAATCTTTCGTCCCACCCCACAATGCCCGTTGCCTGCCACCAGCATCAAGCACAAACGCATTTTTGGTATCCTCGAGTTGCGCCCGCAAGACTTTCAGCATTCTCACCCGAACTTTTTTGTCGAGAATCGGGAAGATCATCTCGAGGCGGCGTTCAAAGTTGCGCGGCATCCAGTCCGCACTGCCCGCCCAGACTTGCCAGTCGTCATTGTTTCTGAAGGCGGCAATTCTGGCGTGTTCGAGGTAACGCCCGACGAGGCTGCGCACCTTAAATTTGGGGTGAATCAGGGTCAGGCTCGAGCGAATGATCAATTCGACTTTTGCGCCAGCATCGGCGGCGTGCGCCAAGGCTTTTAAAACGCCAGGGTCGGTCAGGTGATTGAGTTTGAGGATGATATGACCTTTTGGGTGCGCCTCGGCTTGAATTTGTTTGAGCATGAATTCGCGGGCGCTCAAACCCACTTTCATGAATTCCATTTTTGGCGCTCGAGATTCTTCGAGGGCGGTAAAAAACTCGAGCACATCTTTGCTGAGGCGTTTCGAGGCGGTGATGACGCTGAGATCGGTATACAGCCTCGCGGTGCTGGGGTTGTAATTGCCTGTGCCAAGGTGGACAAAACCTTTTCCCGCGCGGCGCACGTACAAGGCTTTGGCATGAACTTTAAGGTCGGCTGGGTAGGGCAAGACTTGCACGCCAGCCTGTTGAAAACGCAACATCCAGTACAAGTTCGCCAGTTCGTCAAAACGTGCGCGTCCCTCGAGGAAGACCGCGACATCTTTCCCGTTGGCTGCCGCCTCAAGTAATGCTTCGGCAATCGGGTTGTTGTGCCCAAGCCGCCAGTTGGACGCAAGCCGTTTCCAGCACCCAGTTGCCAAGCGGCAGGATTAGCCCGGTTTCTTCGGCGAGCGGGATGAATTCGATCGGCGAAACGATGCCGCGCTGCGGATGTTCCCAGCGAATCAGCGCTTCAGCACCGGTCATACGCCCTTGGTCGTCGATCTGCGGCTGGTAGTGCAGCAGGAACTGCTGCTCTTCGAGCGCAATGCGCAGATCGGCATCGAGCGCCGCCCGCATTGCGAGGCTGGCCTGCATTTCTGGATCGAAGAAGCGCAAGGCATCGCGGCCGGCAGCCTTGGCCTGATACATCGCCGTGTCTGCGCGCTTTATCAGTTCGTCGGTGCTCAGATCGCTGCCCAAGAACAATGTGACGCCGATACTGGAGGTGCAGCGATAGCTGCGCTTCTGGTGACTATG
>JANMUC010000346.1:0-4235 GCA_031391225.1 Deinococcales bacterium | reverse complement strand
GGTCAAATTTGGTCATCAAGTCGTCAATGATAACGAAAGCTGTTACGATAAAATGGTCGTCCATGATTGATCTCCTTTGAATGCGTTGGGCAAACACATTCTGAAGGGAAATTCATGGACGATCAACTGGCAATCAGGGTATCATAGATATTCTCGATTCTGCCAAAAGCAACGATCAAATCAATTATGCAGGACGTATGCCCAATTCACTCGAGAAGCTTTTTGATCAGACAACACAGCATTTTGGAATTGCAAGGGTTTTGTTAGTTCAAGGTTGAGAAAGAAAGTTCTCTTCAAACTTTACTGGGGACACGTACCCCAAGCTCGAGTGCCGACGTTCACGGTTATACCAACCCTCCATCCACGAAAACACTGTGCCTTGCGTGAAATCTCGAGTTCCAATCGCTTTATTCAGGTCTAACTCGAGTTTCAACGTTGAAAAGAAGCCTTCCATCACCGCATTGTCCCAGCAGTTTCCTTTCCTACTCATGCTACACGTCGCTTTCAACGCTGCCAAAGCTTGTCGATACTCGAGACTCGCATACTGTGCTCCTCGGTCACTGTGATGCAATAAACCCCAGTCAGCAGTTGGTTTTCGCTTTCGCCTTGCACTTTCCAACGCGTCAAGCACTAATTTCGTCTCGAGACTCGAAGAAAACGCCCAACCCACAATCATTCTCGAGAATAAGTCCAGTACCACAGCTAAATACAACCAACCTTGTGTCGTGGGAATGTATGTGATGTCAGTCACCCATTTTTGATTCGGTTTCTCAGCTTTAAACCCTCGAGCCAGCACATTCTCAGCAATACCGTGTGTGTGATTGCTTTTCGTTGTTGTCACAAATCGTTTCTTGTACTTGGTTCGCAACCCAGCTTCACGCATTAATCGTGCAGTACGCGCTCGACTCACCTGCTTGCCTTGTTCCTCGAGCAAGCTGGCTTTAACTCGAGGTGAGCCGTAAGTTCGTTTGCTGTTCGCGTGAATCACCTTGATTTCCTCGAGCAGTACGGCGTCTTCCTTCTTTCGATTCGATAAACCTCGTTGTTTCCACATCCAAAAAGCCTCAGTGGTGACGTTGAACACGCGTGCCATGATGTTAATCTCGAAGTTTTTCTTGTTCTGGTCAATGAACGCGAATTTTAACGCGTTTCCTTTGCGAAGCGACCCCGCCCGTCAGGTGCGTCTTGGGGTCAAGAAGAACTTCGCGGCTGCTTTTAAAATTTCACGCTCCTGACGAAGAATATAGTTCTCCCGCTCGAGTTCCTGAATGCGTTTCTCCTGCTCGGTCAACGCTGCGATTCCTCGTCCAGTAAACGCTGGGCGCTTCTCGAGGATGCCTTGCTGGTGAATACCAATCCAGCGTTTCAAATTTTGAATGCCAATGTCTAAATCTCGAGCAACCTGACCTGGTGGTACTTTGTCGTTCAGGACGAGGTTGACAGCTTGTTGTTTGAATTCTGGTGTGAATTCTCTTGGTTTGGTTGACATGGTTGTGACTCCTGTTGGGTAGTCTCAACCTTGAACTAACAAAAGTCTAGCAGGTTCATTTGGCTTTAACAAAATATGCTTGGCGTTCATTTATCGAATTTGTTGAACAGAAATATCCTGATGATGATGTATTCCGCTATCCGGGTCTCCGCCGAAAACTTGAGAAAACAGGTGCAATACCAAGTCTATAAATCTTGGGATTTGGTATTCGCTTGAGATTGCCAAACGTGCTATGAAACTGCCAACAGGACAAAACGAATAAACGGCTTTGATATGGTTCACACCTCTGTAGGGGACACAACTCACCTGACTCGTGCTTGACGGCTTAGATCATTCCATAATTCATTGAAAATACTCACGTTTTGTCCACCTGCCCAGGTTTACTGAAATTCTCTCAAACGGCTATTGACCTGTTTCCTGATGAAGTTTTTGGACATTCTCGAGTCTGTTGAAGTATAGGTTTTTGAGGGTATTTTTGGGATTTTTTAGCACGATTTTTTGCGTCCCTCAAGAAATAAATCGAAAGGTGTCCCCTACAGAGGGTTTACACTCGAGATAAATTCTTAAAAATGCTTGGGTAATCCTGCTTGCTTCAGCACACCATTCGCCGTATGTCTCGAGAGAATACTGCCATCCACAACAAAGCGGCGTTGTGTGATTGGACTAAACCAAATTTCGTGGTCTCCTTTACCGTATCGCACAAAAGTACAACCGACAGCGTTTAAAAGTTGTTTTAGGTCTGGCGTGTAATCTGCCATTTACGCAACCAAAGTCATTTCGCGGTGCGCCTCGAGATGAACCCTGGAATTCGCGGGAATGTTCTCGAGCAGTTCTGGAATCATGATCTGAATTTTTTCGCTTAAAAGCTCGAGCGTTGCCGCTTCGGTACACAACCCTGGGACTTGTGAACTTTCTGCCACCCAAACACGGGCTTCGTCGTCCCAAAAAGCTTGAATGTTGAAGGTTGTCATGTTGGAAGTCTAGCACTTTTAAGGATTTGGTCGTTCTGTTCAAAGTCCCATCTTGGCTTTTAAAACGAATACATGGCTTTGGCATGATTTACCCTCGAGATTGAACCGCAAACATAAACGCTCGAGTGCATCAATTTTGGAAATTGAATGGCAATCTCACGCATTTAAAATCTGAAAATCAAATACCGTTTCATTGTCATCACCAAACACGCACCGCGCCTCGAGTTGCTCACCTGCCAGAACCCGCGCCAACCAATACCGAGCATCGTCCCACATCCACTCGAGCGGCAAGGCATCCAGTTCAAACCAGGCGGGATTCATCTCGTCGGTCTCGAGCGCTTCACCTGTCCAATTTTGGGTGATAAAAACGTGTACCAATTGATCCCAGTTTGGTTTGTTTGGAAACAAAAACTCGAGCGTTCCCATAAACACCAAATCCACATCGAGCACGTGCAAACCGGCTTCCTCGAGCAATTCTCGTTTCGCGGCTTGGGCTGGAGTTTCGCCAGTTTCGATACCACCGCCAAAACCCGTGGTTTTTCCCGCGCCAAAACCATGTTTTTTGAATCCAAGCAAGACTCGAGCATCCTGAATTGGAAAGCACAGGGTCACTTCACGCATGAATCGATTAAAGCATCAAAAATGATTTGAAAAGATTCTCAAACCTCAAAACACATCAAAATAAGGCTCGAGTACCTTTAACGCTGCGGCTCGAGAGAATTTTGCCACACTGAGTGGGTCTTGTTCCCAATAATCGGGTCTAAACAGTTCGATGGCACACGCGCCGTCGTAACCAATTTTTTTTAATCTGGCGCAAATCTCCTGCACAGGCGCAATGCCGTGACCAGGCAAGACCCGCATCGAATCGAGGTATGCCTCTCGAGCCGAGTCTTCAACATCATCAACGTGAAACCCGTAAATCATGCTCGGCTCGAGCGCGTCAATTTCCTCGAGTCTGCCGCCTCCGATTGCAAAATGCGCGATGTCAAACACCATGCCGACGTTGTCGCAGGCGGCGCGTTCGATGATTTCTTGTGCGCCTCTTGGGGTTCGGACGCTGTACCAAGGGCTGCCCAAAAACTCGAATGCAAGTTGAATGCCGTGCGGTTTGGCGACGCTCGAGAGTTCACGCAAGACTTTCACGTGCTCTGTAACAATCGCTTGCCAGGAGGTTCGCAATTCGGGTTTGGCACTTGGAATCACGGCGATGGCGGGGCTGCCAATGGTTTTGGCAATCTGGCAGAGTTCCTCGCAACGCTCGAGTAAACCCGAAAATTCTGCGCCACGAAAGGCGATTGCCTCAATCGAATTAAGTGTTTTTGGCGCAATCTGGTGCTGCTCAAACAATGTTTTGAGATCGATCACAGAATGCCGCTCGAGGTACACATCAAGCTTTTCAGTCCAAATCTCGAGCGCCGAATAACCCGCTTGCTGGCTGTTGCGAATGTCCGACTCGAGGTTGGCTTTGATGGTGGTCGCACCGTGAAAAGCGAGCTGCATAAAATGATCTCCTTAAAAGTTAAACGTAATCGACCACCAACACTCGAGTTTTAACGGGCAGCGTCTCGAGTGTAATTTCAACCTCGCTGGCGCAAGCAAAATCCACATCGCTATCATCGTAAAGCCCTAGGAAATTCGTGATCCAAAACATGTTGCGGGGCTTGTAGGTTAGGGTGCGAAAGTGCATTGGAATCACCAGTTTGGGTTTGACGTGTTCGATCATGGTTTGCAAATCACTCAACTCGAGCGTCGGGTGTCCGCCGACCAGCGCCAGC
>JANMUC010000332.1:0-4445 GCA_031391225.1 Deinococcales bacterium | reverse complement strand
GAATCTCGAGCCTTCAAAACCTCGAGATTCTTCTTTTCATCCCAAACACTTTTATCCCCATCATTCGCCCCTGAAATCTCGCCTCGAGTGCGGTACGCTAACCCCATGAGCGTCAACCCAGTTTCAAACCCTGTTCCGAATGCCTTGCTCGAGGCGTTAAAAGCCGTTTTGGGCAGCAAATTACATACCAACCCCACGGAAATGCTCTTGTACCGTTACGATGCCATCGCGCAAGGTCCTGCGCCCGTGGCGGTGATGATTGCGGAAAGCACGCAAGATGTGGCGAATACTTTAAAGCTCTGCAATGCCTACAAAATTCCGGTTGTGCCGCGTGGAGGCTCGAGCGGTCTGTCGGGCGGGGTTTACTTGACTGCTGATGCTCGTGATTTCCAATGTGCTGTCCTGAAAGGCTGTCTCTAACAATGTTTGTGTTTGCATGGAACATTATGCGGTCACTTGCACCAAAAGTGGGGAAGAACCACAAAAGTCTAGCAGGTTCATTTTCTGTCTTATTTCTGGATTCGATTTATGATCTTGGAACGCTCTCAGAAAGGATAAATTTGAGAAACGGGGTGTGCGGATGAATGATTCCGTTACCACACGAAACTTCCATTTGTGCTCACGCGCATATTTCGCTCCAGCAGTTAAAGTACCCGCGATTT
Source organism: Deinococcales bacterium (assembly GCA_031391225.1). Lineage (GTDB taxonomy): Bacteria > Deinococcota > Deinococci > Deinococcales > JAAFIG01 > JANXTZ01. The sequence goes on along the minus strand of JANMUC010000332.1, from coordinate 3,783 downwards.
CATCACGCTTCTTACGAAGCATCTCGAGGGGTTTAACTTCGAATAAACAGGGTATTCGAGCGTCTTTATAAGTTACCAAAGCATCTGGAGTGTAATGCCTTAGCTTTCCTTGGTCATCGTAATATTCAATAACCAAGGGCTGCCCACTAACCGATTTGATCTGAGGATCAAAACTGAGCAACAAAGAGAAATCACGTTCAAGTAGGGACTCATATTCGACGAATGAGTTCCCTCCACTTGGCACGACTCCAGTGACTCGTACCGCGCTCGGTGTCACCTGTCGAACTGGCATAAACAGGATATTAGCAGAACAATTTGGGCTTGTGCAATTTGTTAGCACAAAGAGTGCAACAGTTGTAATCTGTTAGCATGATGACTGCAACGATTAGCGAGACGAATGCAATCCTTTTATCCGATTTTTGCCTTCGGTTAGCGTTAGTGACTGAAACTTCACACGTGCGTCAAGCCCTGACCAAACTCGAGCTTCAAATTTTGCACGGTGAAAATCTCGAGCTTCCAGAACTAGATTCTGGTTTACTCGAGCGTTTAAAAGGTTTGCAAAGTTTTGCTCAAAATAATGACTTGAACGCCATCAGTCACTTCTTACGTTCGCTCGAGGATTTCCCAGTGAACTCCCTCGAGCGAGCCATTTCCGAACGCTGTTACGGACTGGCACTGATTCGGGTTCAACGTGAAGTCGAAGGCACGTTTGCCCTCGAACGCAGCGATCCGATTCTCGAGCGTTACGGTGTTGAATTGTTTGAACTGGAAGCTTGAAATTACTCGAGATTCCAATTGAGGAAAAGTTCGACTTGACTCGAGGCTGGACTGGGCATCATCAAACCCGTGCTTGAGGCTCGTTCTTGGACTTTATGGGGTGTGCCATAAGACTCGAGCATCGCCAGAAATGGTACGGCGTCAAAAGCTTCTGGGCAGAACACACCCGCACCGCGCCAAGCACCATTGTGAATCAACTCGAGCGCAACCGCAGGGTTCATTGCGGTCTGCCAAACTACCGCCTGACAACCGTACTCGCGCATGGTCGTGGCATTGTCAATAATGTGATACAGGTACGTCTCTCGAGGCAACCCATCTTTGTCAATGCCCTTCACCCAAGTGCCAGCGCAGGTTTTGCCGTGCATCCTGTCACCCAATTTGGCAGGGTCGGGCAATGCCGCCGCCACCAAATCTCTGGGGCTGATGTCGCTGTTGCCGACCCGAATTTTTTTGGTCGAATCCAAACCCAGTTTGTGTAAGGTTTTTAGAACATCAATAAATTCGTCACCCAAACCGTACTTAAATGTCGCGCGGTTCACATCAATGTGGCGCGGAATAAACAAGACTTCCTCGTGCTCAACATTCACGCATTGCAACGTGCCGACACCTTCTGGAAATTCAAACATTTCTGGTTCGCTGAACGGTTCGGTGGTAAACCAACCGCGTTCGCGCTCGAATAAAATTGGTGGATTCAAGCATTCTTCAATCGTGGTCCAAATGTTAAAGGTCGGCGCGAACGCATAGCCTTCGACCACCAAATCGCTACCGTCACGCACACCAATCTCGTCAATACTCGAGAACAAGTGATCGCTGGCAAATCGTGCAAACACGTCGCTCAAACCAGGTTCGACACCCATGCCCGTTAACGCCAGAACGCCGCGCTCTTTCCAAGCCGCGTGTTGTGCAAACTGATCGACACCCAAAGTTACACCCATTTTTGAATACGGCTCAGTCGGGTGCGGCTGAGACAGGTTGCTGGCGGTGTCCAAATACGTGCAACCTGCCTGAAAAGCCGCCGCGAAAATTGGCGGGTTGAACAAGGGCGCACACAAGTTCACAATGGCATCCGCTTTGTACTTTTGCGCCAGATTCGCCACGCTTGCCTGACTGCTGGCATCCACGGTTTCCGCAAACACCGAAATTCCCGCTCGAGCCACGTGTTTTGCCACCGCTTCAGCCTTTTCGAGGTTGACATCCGCAACAATTAAATCCGTGACAAAATTTCTTCGCGCCACAATTGCGGCAAACGCACCACCAACACCACCCGCACCGATCAATAAAATACGCATCAAAACACTCTCCTCGAGTGTGAACATTTGCCGCTCGACCTTGTGAGGAACGGCTGAACTACAAAACGTAGCTCGAGTTGTGGAACATGACAGGCTCGAGTTGATAGACCTCGAGTGGTTCTGCTGTTCGGTTTTTTGCGAGCTTGGGTCTTTTATTGTGACTCGAGCTTGCGGTTTTTCACTTCCCTTCAATTGCTGTTTCTTCCGAATTTATAGGTTTAAAATAACGGTTTCACTGCAAAAGTGTCTAAAGTTTAAACCATCAGGCTAAATACTGTCAAACACAGTTTACAATGAATTTAATGATTGTTAAAACTTGACAATCGAGAATCGATTTCTGACTTTCGACATTAAAAACAGTTTTAAGCTCGAGCTTAACGGCAGAAATCAACCCAGGTGATGCTTGGGTTTTTTAAGGATTTAAACAATTGAAAAAGCGAATTTAATCAAAGTTTGAAAGCTCGGGATTTGGAAATTCTGCCACGCTCGAGATTCAAAACGTACATCAAAAATCACCCAGTTTTTGGCTGGGCAATGCTCGAGACACTACCGAATACATTCACGAATCTTGCTGAAACCCCGAAACCCGACGATGCCAATAATCCTGATCTTGTTTGTTGTGTGCAATTGCGTAAATGAAAATGGCATCAGAATCAACCATGTAATACACGATGTACGGAAAACCTTCCAGATGAATTCGACGCACACCAAACTTCACCATTTTGAAAGTGGATTGAGTACACTTTCGTGGACATGAAGTTCGGTTCAAAATACGAATCGAGGAATATCATGTCAAAACAAATGAAAACGTATACAGCAGAGTTCAAACAACAAGCCATTAGCCTCGCGCAGCAAAACGGAATGACCATCAGTCAAGCCGCCAAAGACTTAGGCGTATCCCAAGCAGGACTGCATCGCTGGATCAATCTTGCCAAGCAAGCCGATCTTAACGGACGACCAGCCTTTACTGGACGTGGTGTTGTCGCGTTGAGTGAATCTGAGAAACGAATCAAAGAACTCGAACGTGAAGTCGTCATACTTCGTCAGGAGCGTGAAATTTTAAAAGCAGCCGCGAAATACTTTGCAAAGGAGAGCCGATAAAATACCAATTCATCAAGGAGAACCTCGAGAAACACCCAATTAAACCCATGTTGAATGTACTTAACGTTGCTAGAAGTGGGTACTACGCCTGGTTGAAACGTCCTAAAAGTAAACGGACACTCGAAAACGAGGCACTCGAGGTGAGCATTGAGGCAGTCTACAAGGAGTCTCGAGAGAATTCGGGGAGTCTGAAAGTGCAGCACGGCTTGGAAGCTCGAGGAATTAAAGCCAGTCGTCCTCGGATAGCGCGGATCATGAAAGCTCGAGCGACCCCAGCCCGTCAGCGATCCCGCCCGTCAGGTGCACGCCTGGGATCAAGACAGGTGCGTCTTTAGGGGTCAAGAAGGGTGGCGCGGGAAGAGCAATCGAAAATATCGTGTGACAACGAACAGTAAGCATTCACTTGGTTTCTTTGAGAATCGTTTAGATCGAGCTTTTGGAGCGGAGAAACCAAATCAAAAATGGGTGTCTGACATCACTGAGAACTTGCAGTTTTAGTTTTTAGTGTTCAGGACAATCAAACTTGAAAAGGGCTTCCCAATCCTGCTTTGAATAGCAGTCCTATGATCCAAGAAGCCCGAAAACTATTCAACACCATCGAACAAACTCTTGCAAG
>JANMUC010000268.1:0-3699 GCA_031391225.1 Deinococcales bacterium | reverse complement strand
CCGCTTTCGATCGCTGTTTTGAGGGACAGACGCAAATTGTTCAAGCGCTTTTGGATGCTGACCTGCACCCCACCTTCTTTGAGCACAGCCCGTAACTCTGGACGGGTTTTCGGATTTATCAGTAACATCTTGATCGCATCTGGGTCAGCATTTTGAATGGCGTTTTCAATGGTTAAACGCTCTCGGTCAAATTGCCGATGCACCCAATCTTTCAAGCCGCCGCGTTCTAAATCTGAACGCACCCAAGCCGGGATTTCGCTGCTCAGCAGCAAATCCCGAATCGCCCTTGGGTCTTCGTCCCTGAAAGCTTTCTCGAGGTTGATTTTTTGCTTTAAAAAATGGGCTTTTGCCACGGCTGGCAAGCCTCCACGCTCGAGAATCTCGCGCCAAGAGGTTGGGGTGGCAGGGTCTAAAAGTAAGGCTTTTTGGGCGACACTGTTGTTTTTCAGTGCCAGACCAAAAGTTGTCAGTTGTTTACCGAGGTTGGCTTTCAGTTGGCGCTTCATGGCGTCAGAATTGAAAGCCGTCAACTGCGGTTGCAGGTTTAAGACTTCGAGTTGAGCGCGTTCGTCAAGGGTTAAGGTGGTCTTGATTTTGCCCGCTCGAGGGGCAAAGTCGCTCGAGGTCATGGCGGTAAGTGAAAAACCAAAAATTAAAAGACCCAAAATTCCGATCCAGAGCATGACCCTTTTGCTTGTCAATTGCAGTTTTTGCACGTCAGACCAATTTAAGCCAAAAGCAAAACCTGCAATCAGCAAGTACAATCCAACCTCGAGCACCGAGATATGGATCGTTAAACGCCATGCCAACGCGGTCAGCACGAGCGCCAACAAGACAAAAACAAGCCTCAATTTAAAATCGTGTCCTTGATTCTCGAGTTTTGGGCTGATAAGCTTGGCAAGCATAAAACCCAGCCCAAAAATACTGAAAAACCAAAGACTGGGCAAGAATCCCAAACCCAAGATGTGCAGCATCACTGTGCCGAATCCTGCCAGCGCCGTGACAAACAGTACGATCAGCAAACCAACCTGCAGGTCGCTCGAGTGGAGAGGCAAAAGTCGAGTGGTCACAATACTCAGGGCTTACTTGGAAAACGCGATTTTGCCAAGGCGGTAAAGGCGATCGATCGGCGTGCGACGCAACATCGTGTTCGCGTCGCGGTAGCGTTCGGCAGTTTGCTCGACGCGGTTTAACATCCGCTCGAAAACATCATCGGGCATGGTCAGGGCGGGCGTTAAACGAATCACCCGTTTGCTCGAGAGTGAGAAATTGGCGGTCACGCCACCTTCGTAAAGCATGCGCATTCCCAAACCTCCTGAAAGTTCGGACACCAATTCTTCCAGTCCTGGAATCATTTTGGGTGGAATCACAGTGCTAAATTGCAGTGCCATCAATAAACCTGCACCTCGGACTGCCTCGAGTAAATTTGGGTACTTGAGTTGCAATGCCTTCAGGCGTTCCAAACCTTTTGCCCCCAAACGCAGGCTGCGTTCGGGCAGGTTCTCATCGACCAGCAACTCTAGGGCTTTCAAACCGATCGCCATTGCCAGACTGTTGCCGCCAAAGGTGTTGCTGTGGCGTTTACTCGAGAAACCACCCAGAGTCTTGCCGACAATCCAAGACCGTGCGATGGTCGCGCCCACGGCGGTAATACCGCCACCTAAAGGTTTTGCCAGGGTAATAATGTCAGGCTCGAGTCCCGCCGCAATGCTGGCAAACCAATGTCCTGTGCGTCCAAGTCCTGTTTGAATCTCGTCGGCAACCATCAAAATGCCGTGTTTTTTGCAGAGTTCATTGACCCGCGCCAGAAAATCGCTCGGCGGCGAAATCACGCCCGCCTCGCCCTGGGTTGGCTCGAGAATCACGGCACAAACATTTTTCGCGCCCAGTTTTCGCACGGCACTCTCGAGCGCCCCTGCATCGCCGTAAGGCAGGGTTGTGACGTTGCCCATGAGTGGACGGAACAAATCTTGGTACTCGGGATTGGGCGTTAACGCCAACGCCCCAAAGGTTTTACCGTGGTACGCGCCTTTAAAGTTGATGATCTCTTTGGCTTTGGGACGCGCCGCCTTGACAAATTTGATTGCCGCCTCGACTGCTTCCGCCCCAGAATTGCTGAAAAACACCCTCGAGTCGGCGTGTGAAGGCGCGAATTTTGAGAGCAAACTGACCAAATTGGTTTCGAGTGCCGCCCGCCAGGTGGCTGCCGATTGCTGCGGCAAGCCCATGCTGGTGTCACGTTCCAAGTATTCCTGCAAGAATTTGACCATCGGCGGGTACTTGTCACCAAAAGGAATCGCTGCATAACCACCCGCGTTGATGGTCGCATGACCGCGTTCGTCGGTCATTTCCCAGGGCGAGGTCATTTTGTAAGGACCCGCCACGCCCAGCGCCTCGAGCGTCCGAATCAGGTCGCGGTTGCCGTAGAGCATTTCGTCGCGCAGGGCATCTTTTCCAGAATAGACATCATTGAAGACATCCCGCGAGCTGACAGGCAAACGCACGGTCAAGTCCAGTGTCGTGGACGCCGTTTTAGCTTTGCTGAAATCGAACAGCCCTCGTTTTGTTACGCTCATGGTTTCGTCCAAATCCTTGAAGTAAAAGATTGAATCACAATACCTCGAGTTTACGCGGTTTTGGCAGCCAATAAAAGGTCAGAACCACTCTCTTTCTGGTTTTGATCCATATTGACCAAGAGACTCGAGATATGATTGACATATATATGTTGAAAGTAGTATATATATGTTTGATTTCATACCTGGAGGAAATCATGACACCCGCGAAACTCTTCAACCGTGCCGAACTCGAAGCCGCCCTCAGCGTCCTCGAGCCAAAAGAAACCCTCAGCATCGCCGCGCTGGACCTTGATAACTTTAGCGAAATCAACAAAACTTTCGGGCATGAAGGAGGAGATTCCGTGCTCCGCAACCTCGAGCGCACCCTGGTTGGCAGTGTGCCAAGTGAAGCCCTAGTTGCCCGAATTGGTGGCGACGAATACGTGGTCGTGCTGCCCGACACCAGCGCCGAGGGTGCACTGATTCTGCTCGAGGAAATCCGCACGCACTTCTCGAGCCGCGAAGCCAGCAAAGAAGTGCCACGCAAAGTCCAGATTTCAGTCGGCATTGCCAACAAACCCGCCCACGCCAAAAATACCAGCGATTTGCTGCGTGCCGCCGATGAAGCCCTCTACCGTGCCAAACGTGAAGGACGCGGACGCGTTGCCATCTACGTCGAAGATAAAATGACCCTTAAAAGCAATTACTACCCCAAAGCCCAACTCGAGCGACTGGCAAAACTTTCAAACGCCACGGGACGCACCGAAGCCAGTTTGCTTCGTGAAGGACTCGAGGAATTGCTGGCGAAGTACAAAGATGAGCTTTAGTTGCAGAGGGCTAAGGGCAGAGAGCAGAGAGCTTTCGAGAATTCAATTTCGTACCGCATTGCCATGCGCCTTGCACTCTCGAGCCAGACAAAGGAAACCATGATTAATCTTTCGCCCAGCCCCGACAGAATCGGTCGTGCTTGCGTGTGCATTCTCGAGGAGCAATCCATCTTGATGGTTTCTTATGACGACTTTTTTACGTTTCCAGGCGGTGGCGTCAACCCTGGGGAAAGTTTTGAAGAGGCTGCAACTCGAGAAGCGTTTGAAGAGGCAGGCGCTCGAGTGAAAATCATCAAATTCTTGTTTGAAGATGCAGA
>JANMUC010000169.1:0-11533 GCA_031391225.1 Deinococcales bacterium | reverse complement strand
ACACTAACGCATGGCAGCCCAAACCCATTTTGAAAAACTGATGATTGCCGCCGATGCCATTGGTGTAAGGCTCGAGATTATTGCAGGTTTACCAGTTTGGGAAACCTCACCTGTGTACCGTCATCAAATTGAAGTAGACCGTATCCGTACCAGCATCAAGGCAACCGAAGGCGCTGCCTGTGCTTGTCACCATACAGCAGACACTGTTTTCGCATTTCCAGATGGTTCTTTAAAACGCCCAGATATTGCCATACTCTGCCGAATCCCAAACGAAGAAGAAATGGATTCTGCACTGACCCAAATTCCAGCCGCAGTGGTTGAAATTATATCCTTGGGTTACGAAGAAAAAGATTTAAAACTTGCCCCCAATTTTTACCTTGCCCAAGGCGTCAAAGACGTACTGATTTTTGACCCTCGAGCAAAACTGATCTGGCATCACCGGGTTGATGGCGTGAAATCCTTAAGTGTTCCACAAGAATTTAAACTCGAGTGCGGTTGTACATTGCAGATTTAAAGCCGAAAATCGAGTGCTAATCGGTTGGCAAGAGCAAAATCATCATGACGGTAAATTGCGCGATCAAGGTGTACGAACCCACCCCGAACGTCTCGAGCAACGCCGCAGGCACGAGCGCAAGCGTGGCGGCGCTGGTGGAAGCTTCCACGCCCGTGCTGGAAAATCCCGCCCAGGTGGCAACTTTCTCGAGCAGTAACAAACCCAGCATGGCTCTGCTCATGCCAAGCAGGGCTGGCTCGAGCGGGTAATTCAGAAGGCTCGAGGCGAGCAAACAAATGATGCCAACCACGCCGATAATGGCAAGTCCTGGCAGGGTGCGCCCGAGGCTGCGTTCACTGGTGCGAATAGGTGTTGAAATGATTGGCATCGCAGGACCAACCAGGCGCGGCAGTAAAAACCCTAAAGCAAGAGCACGCAGTAAGAAACCACCCACACCAGACACGGTTGAAATGCTCGAGAAGACCACGAATGCCAGTTGCAGTATTAAACCGATTTGGTCAAACACGGGACGGCGGTACAAGGTCAAGGTGCTGCGCCATGCGACAGCCAATAACACGCTCGAGTCGAGGGCAGGAAGCGGCAAGCTGCGGGTTGGGCGGATGCTTGAGACTCGACCTAAAAGTTGATCACGCAAACGTCGGTGCTGATCTGGGTCGGGACGGGAACGCGCCACAAGGCTCATCAGCATCATGGAACGAAGCGTTGAGAGAATTTGGGATTGCGCGGCAAAACGCGGCGGATAACCACGGGTCAAACTCGCTCGAGAACCAATGATTCCCAAGATCAGCAAGGCAACGGGCAGCAAACCAAGAGGGTTCAAATTCCAAAAACCACTGGCTAGCCCAAAACCAAGCACACCACCCGCGAGGCTCGAGACGACCACCACCAAGACCAGAGTATTCAACCACGCTCGAGCGGCGGTGTTTTCTGAGCCTCTGGCACTGTACGCCAACCACTCGAGATCAACGGTTAACGCAGCAATACAACCGAGCGTGATCGCCGCGAACGGTGTGAAAATATCAAACCAGTAACTGGCAATCACCGTCCAAACCACGCCCAAAATAAAAGCAACGGAAAACCTGAAGACTCGAGCGAAATTGAGAGGCCAATCCAGCACCTCTCGAGCATCCTCGGCGGTCAGTGCCAAACGGTAGACATCACGACCATTTAAATTGATTGGCGGTGTGCTCGAGCGACTGGCAGAAAGTAGCAACCATAAACCCGCAAGACTTGAGAAAATGATAGGCAACCATTGAACGCTGATCGGTTGCTTGAACTTGGGTAGCACCTCTGCGCCCGCAATGATCGCCACGACGACCCAACCAATCATCCAGAGGACTGTCCCCCAACCGATCGCTTTGCCTACATAAACCGCCCAAGACGTAAAACCCCTCGAGAGCGACAAACGACGGGCGAAACGCGTGGCAGATTCGGAACGGGCGGGTGTCATGCGTTCAATTCCTTTAGATTCTGAGTTTCGACCCGCACACCGACCTCGAGCGAGGTGTCCTTCAAATTCGCATCCTCGATCAACAACACACGTGCTTTAACGTTCCCCTCGAGCATGGTTTTTGCCAAATCGCCCTGGTGGGCGCTGACGACCACGGCATGACCTGCTTTCACACGGTCACGCAAGGCAGATGACAGCAACGCCTGAGCGGGTGCGTCCAAACCATTGAACGGCTCGTCCAAGACCAATAATGGCAACTCGAGTCCTAAACACAACGACAAACTCAGTTTTTGCCGCATTCCACGCGAATGCGACGAAGGAAATTCGCCCAAACGATTCTCGAGATTGAATTTCTCAAGAAACTCGAGCATCCTCGCCTCAGCTTGAGGTTGCCTGTATGCAAGAGCCTGAAAACGACAATGCTCGAGCAACGTCAAATCCTCGTACAGCGCGGGTTCGTCAGGTACAAACGCAAACTTAGAACGCGCATCAATGCTGCGGGGCGAAAAACCCACAATCTCAACATCGCCCTTAAACGGCAACAAACCCGCCAACGCCCTCATCAGCGTGCTCTTGCCCGCACCGTTACGACCCGTCAACCATACCAACTCGGCATTGACAGTCAAATTTACGTTCTCGAGAATCTGCGTGCGAGCCAGCACAACCTCGAGATCAACCAATTTCAGAATAGGAGCATCAGACACGAAAACGAGTCTACGCTGGAAACCCTCAGACGAAAAGGAAGATTGTACGGGTGTAATGAAAGCCAAGCCTCAAATTCTCACCTCGAGATGCCAAAATGCGCGTCATGAACGTGATTGAAATTCTGGCTCGAGGGTTGAAGGCTATTTGTGCTGGAAATGAAAACTGGGTGGTTGCTCGGTCTACCCTCATCCCCAACCCTTCTTGGTTTCAAAACGCACCTGTCTTGCCCTTAGAGCAGCACCTAAAGGGCTTGGGCGCTTCGGGCGAAACCGCTTCTCCCGTCTTGACCATAAAACGCACCTTCGGGCATGGTCGCAACATCAGGAGAAGGGAGAGTTATTCTTTTACACGTTTAACTCGAGGTTCTTTTCCTTCTCCCGCTTGCGGGAGAGGGTGGCGAGGAACGAGCCGGGTGAGGGCTTCACGTGCGCGAAGCCTAACCCAATTCGTCTGTGCGTTAGGCTTCTTGATGTCTGTTGCACTCGCCGCACCACTGCCGCAAACCCCAACCGACACCGCGTACCAGGGCGATGCGTTCTCGAGCATCATTCCAAAACCGCAAGAGCAAACCGATGCAACTGGAATATTGCCCCTCGAGAATCTGAGCATCAATCTTGAGGGGAACGCGCAAGAACTGGCTTGGGCGGCTCGAGATTTGAATGAAGAGGTGTTCTCGAGGTTAGGAAAGACGCTCGAGATGAAGGGTGCGGCGAACACGATTCGAATTGGGACGCTCGAGAATGCGGCGCTTGCGAGTGAAGCCAAAACCCGAGGGATTGTGCCTGATAAAGCCGAAGGTTACGGCTTGTGGGTGGATGATAAGGGCGCGGGTGTGATTGGGTTTGACGCGATTGGGGCATACCGTGGGGCGCAAAGTTTAAGACAATTATTGACCCCAACAGGGTTTAGATTTTCGGTCATCCGCGATTACCCGAGCTTGCAAACGCGGGTCGCCATGATTTATTTGGATGTGTACTCCAAACCGACCAACGACTGGTTGATTCCGATGCTTGCCAAACTGAAATTCTCGAGCGTGTTGGTGATGAGCAATTACGTGAAATGGGACAGCAGCAAAAATATTTGGCATCCGCAAGGCGCGAGCAAAGCCGAGGCGGTACGGGTGGCGGAATTGATTCGCAATCACGGCATGGATGCCATTCCGTTGATTGAAACGCCAGGTCACGCGAGTTGGCTTTTTTACAACAATCAAAACCGTGACATTGCCCAAGACCCAGACATCAAAGAACCTTATGCTTACGACACGCTCAACCCTCGCACGTATGAGGTTTTGCTACCGATTTTAACCGAAGCGGTGCAGGTTTTTAAACCCAAATTTGTGCATATCGGACACGATGAAGTGATTGCCGATGGACGCGGACGTTTTCCCGCTCGAGAGAACGGGATTGCTGTGGGATTCGAGAAATTGTTTGTTGACGACACCATCAAACTTCACGATCACCTGAAAAGCCTCGGTGTTGGCACGATGATCTGGCACGATGTCGCGCTGTCACAGGCGCACCGTGAAAAAATTCTGCCAGAACTGCCCAAAGACATTGTGCTGACCAACTGGCATTACGGGGCTGCCGACGATTACCCCAGCCTCAAATACGCTAAAGAGCAAGGTTTTCGGGTGCTTGGCGCGAGTTGGTTTCCGACGGGCAATCCCGAAAAAATGGCGGAAGCGGTGGCTCGAGAAAACGCGCTTGGAGCAATTCAAACCCGTTGGACTGGTTATTTCTTCTCGAACATTGCCATTTACGACGGCAACGCTGAACAGGGCACAGCATACTTCAATGCCGCCTCGAGTTTCTGGAACGTTAAAGCCCCGATGCTCGAGAACCTTGAAAGTGCCAGACGCTACCGAGACGCGTTCAAGACCACAAAATACGCACCAATTAAAGGCACAATGATTGACCTCTCGAGTCTGGTCACACGTAAATTAACTGACAGTGACGAAACCCAGTGGGTGCAAAAAGGCTCGAGTACTGACCTCTCGAGTTTACCCACGGGTGCAAATGTCAAACTTGGCGCGTACAGTTTCAACATTTCGGGCGCAATCATGCTCAAAGGCGCTCGAGCCGCCGTGCAAGACCTGCCCGACAAAGTCACGCTCGAGATTGGCACTCCTGCCGCCGCGATTAACTTCTTGCACACCACGGGCTGGCTTGGCACGCTGACCAGTCCACGGCAAAAAGTTGGTGCGTACAGCATCACCTATTCCGACGGTACAAGCGTTGTTCAAGCCCTCGAGTACGGACGCAACATCAACGCCTGGACGGAACCCAGCGTTGAAAACACGGTGCGCAGCATCATCAACGACCCAATCTGGCGCGGCAAAACCACTGACGGACTCGAGATTGGCTTGAACGTGTTCACCTGGGTTAATCCAAATCCGACAAAAACCATCACCAGCATCCAATTCTCGAGCGAAGCCACGCAAGCCAACCCGACCTTGATTGGGATGACGCTACTCGAGAAAGCGCCTTGAACCATATAGAATGACCACATGAAGAGTTCAACGCAACCTCGGCGTAAAAGTCCACGGTTGCCAACATTTGATTACGGCAGCAATGGCGCATATTTTGTGACCACTTGCGTTCAAAACCGAGAACCATTGCTCAGTCATCTCGAGCAAGAAACGGTTAAGCACACTCATCTTGGAAAAATTGTTGAAGCAGCCTGGTTTGATTTGCTAAACCACTACCCACACATTGAATTGGATGCCTTTATCATCATGCCAGATCATATTCACGGCATTATTTGGTTAGACGATATGCCTAATATTGCCGTAGGGGATGGTTTCAGACCATCCCCTACGAGACATGGCTTAACCGAAATTGTTAGGGCATTAAAAAGCTTTTCCGCCCGTCGCATCAATGAGGCTCGAGGGACGCAAGGGCAAGCTTTTTGGCAACGGGGTTTTTATGATCATATTGTGCGTTTAGAAAATGATCTCGAGGATATTCGGTGCTACATTCTCGAGAATCCCAAACGGGCATTGTTGAAGGGTTTGTCATGATTGCGAATACCGAAGCTCGAGTCGGTTCTCGAACACGTTTCTGGCGCAATATTTTGACCGCCTACGGTTTTTTGCTGCCAACCATTTCGTTCAAACTCTTGTTCACGTTCTGGCCCATCGCGTTTGGTATTTACTTGGCGTTCACGCAATCTAATATCATCGAGACAAAAATTGTTGGGACTCAAAATTTTCGGGAATTGTTTGGCACTGCCGAGTTTGCGGCTCGAGGTCCCAGTCCGTATTTTTACGAGGGTATGCTGAACAGTTTGAAGTACCTGATGTGCGTGCCTGTGATTCAATTTTTAAGTATCGGGCTTGCGATGCTGGTCAACCGTCAAATTCCGGCAATTGGTTTGTTCCGCACGGCGTATTACGTGCCTGTCGTGACCAGTCTGGCGGTGGTGGGCTTCATGTGGAAAGGCATGTACGATCAGCACGGACCTCTGAATTATATCTTGACTGTTGTTGGTCTGATGGACGCCAAGAATCCTTCGGGTCTGCTGAACAACTCGAGTTACGCCCTATACGCTGTGATGCTGATGACGGTTTGGAAGGGTTTGGGGTATTACATGGTTTTGTACTTGGCGGGTTTGCAAAGCATTGATCGGACGCTCGAGGAAGCTGCCGTGATCGATGGCGCGAACCGTTGGCAGGTATTTTGGAGTATCACCCTGCCTGGTTTGCGTCCAACGTTGCTGGTGTGCAGTTTGCTTTCGACCATCAGCGCCATCAAGGTTTTTGAAGAAATTTATGTGTTAACGGGTGGCAGTTCTGGCACGTACACCGTGATGTATTTTGTTTACGCCAAAGCCTTCCAAGATTTCAGATTCGGTTTCGCGGCTGCCGCAGGGCTTGTGGTGGCGTTTGTCAGCCTGATTTTTGGACTGATCAATTTTAGACTGACGAGAGGAAACCAAACATGATCGAAACTCGAGAATCCAATGCTGCTGCGCTCGAGACGATTCGTTTGATGAAACAAAAACGCGAGCGTAACAAGTTCATTACAAATATTTTCATTTACGCACTTTTGACCGCAATTGCCTTGGTGTTTATCTATCCGTTCTTGTGGACGGTTTCGACCTCATTCGAGACGACAGGCGGCGTTTTTGAATTCCCGCCAAACCTGATTCCAAAATCGCCTAGTTTTCGCAATTACGTTGATGTATTTGCGCTCGTGCCTGTGGCGAGACAAATTCTGAACAGTGCTTTGATTTGTTTTATTGGTGTTACGGGCAGTGTCTTGATTGCCACACTCGGCGCGTATCCATTGGCAAAAATGAATTTTCCAGGACGCGACCTGATCTTTTACATTATTCTGGCAACGCTGGTCTTGCCCAACGAAGCTGGCATGATCGTGAATTACGTAACCAGTGCCAATCTTGGTTTGCTGAGAACAGATGTTGGCAAGTACGTTGCCGTGATCGCGCCTGCGCTTGGCAACGTCGCGGGTTTGTTCCTGATGCGACAAGCCTATCTTAGTGTGCCGCTCGAGCTTCTTGAAGCTGCACGGATGGACGGCGCGAGTGAACTCACGATTTGGCGCAAAGTGATGCTGCCGCTGACCTTGCCGACGCTCAGCGCTTTTGCGATTTTGCAATTTGTCGCGTTTTGGAATACGTTTTTGTGGCCAAGCATCGTGCTTCAAGGTGACAGAAACCTCTTGCCACTTTCGGCAGGCATGCTCGACCTCAGTTCGCAATTCAGTACCAACACCAGGGCGACCAGCGCGGGTGCAGTGATTATGATTCTGCCGATTTTGATCGTATTTTTGTTCTTTCAACGCTATTTCATGCGGGGACTCGAGGGTGCGGTGAAGGGTTGAAGCTGGGGGTTATTCTTCGTATGGTGTCAAGCCCAAGCACATCAAGTAGCGACGCGAACCGCGTTTGGAACTGTATTTAAACCATAAATCGTGCAATTCTTGTTGCAATGATTTGGCGTCTCGAGGGTCGAAATTAATCATTTCAGTGTTTAAAGCTGTGGCTGGTGTCTCAGGTTCGAGAAGGGAATTTGTTTTTTGCCGTCTGAACTCAGATGACGGATAACCTTCTTGCCTTCGCGGTACAGCACCTTGCACAATGTTTGACGCGAAGCGCGAACAGCCCGACAGGTGCTGTCTTGTGAGCAAGAAGCGATTCCGCCCGGAGCGACCCAAGCCCGTCAGCGATGCCGCCCGTCAGGTGCATTTTGGCATCAAGAAGGTGCTGCTTTAAGGGTCAAGAAGCGACCCAAGCCCGTCAGCGCGAGAGCCCGCCAGGTGCTATCTTACGAGCAAGAAGCGATGCCGCCCGTCAGGTGCATTTTGGCATCAAGACAGGTGCTGCTTTAAGGGTCAAGAAGCGCGTCAACGGATATGAAAACCGCTGTAAGGCTCGAGCGTTGACTTAAGCCAGATGTTCCAGCAAGCCTTTCATCGGTGGCTCCAAGGGTCTTTTTTGAGCGATTGCCAAACTTGCAGCTTGCGGTAAAGCCCGAAATCCTGCGTTGGAATACGGGATTGGTCACACGCAACATAAAGTCGTTTCCAGTCAAGTTCTGATTGAACCTCGACCCGCTGCATTTGACTACCCAAAGTTTTGGGGCAGTTTTTTGTTGGGCTTGTAAGACTTGATACAGTAAGAGTTAGTATTCCCGAGCTATAATTCTAGATGTGGTAGGTCGGTGTGGCAAATGCACATCATTTGGCATGTTGATCTGCTAGAATCTTTTTAACTCGAGGGAAGCTCGAGCTTCGGAATCAAGCTTTTGGGCGGTCAATCGATATCTGAACGCAGTCTAAAAACCGTAATTTGCCAGAATCTTGACAAATGATTCTGTATAAGGCGTAAGATAGGATTTATGTTAAACACAGAAAACATCTTCCAACCTACGCGGAAACCTGCTTTTGTGATTTCACAAACCAAGCCGCGCCCAATCCGTGTTGAACAACCCAAAAACGAGATCATCAAAAACACCCTACAAAAACTTCGGGCGGCGGGCAGCCTGCGCTCTTGGCTGATTCTGGCGTTGCTGACGCAAGTTGTGATTTTGGCAATCCGCAATTACGCCATTTACGGCTTTGTGCGATAAACTCGAGACACCAAAATACGTTCACCCCGCCTCCAGTGCGGGGTTTTTCATACCTCCATCGCACCGCCAAAACAACGTAAACTCGAGTCATGCGAATTGTAGACATGCGATCAGATACCGTCACCAAACCCACCCCAGAAATGCTCGAGTTCATGCTGCACGCCGAAGTTGGCGATGATGTTTACGGTGAAGACCCAACCATTAATGCCCTGCAACTCGAGGCGGCAGAGTTGCTAGGTTTTGAAGGTGGACTGTTCACGCCCTCTGGCACGATGGCAAACCAAATGGCAATCGCGGCACACACCAGTCGCGGGCAAGAGGTCATCTGCCCCCAGGACGCACATATTTACGAGTACGAACTGGGCATGATGGCAGTGTTCTCGAGCGTCGTGCCACGGTTTGTTCCCGCGCCACTCGGTGTCCCTGACCCAGAAGCCGTGCGTAAAGCCGTCAGACACAGTATCCACCAAAGTCCAACGGGTTTGATTGCCCTCGAGAATACCCACAATAAAGCTGGCGGTACGGTCGTCAACCTAGAGACGATTAAAGCGATACATGCTGTGGCAAACGCAGAAGGTTTACCGTTTCACCTTGACGGCGCTCGAGTTTTCAACGCCGCCACCGCCCTTGGGGTTCACATCCGCGAGATCAGTCAGTATTTTGACAGCGTCAGCATTTGCCTCTCCAAAGGACTTGGCGCTCCCGTTGGCAGTGTGTTGCTCGGCAAAAAAGACTTTTTAAAAACCGCCCACCGATACCGCAAAATGATGGGCGGCGGAATGCGCCAAGCCGGCATTCTGGCGGCAGGCGGCTTGTACGCCCTGCGTCACGGACCTGCTCGACTCGAGCACGATCACGCTCGAGCCAAAACCCTGGCATCAGGTTTAAAAAACGCTGGCTTTGACGTTAACCTCGAGACGGTGCAAACCAACATGGTCTTTATTACCGTGCCAGACGCCGCAAAAACCGTACAGGAATGGACGGATAAAGGCGTTTGGTGCGGGCAGATGGATGTCGATAAAGTGCGGCTCGTGACGCACTTTCAACAATCTGATGATGACATTCAGAACGTGCTCGAGCGGATTACAACAACTTAAGGCTCGAGCAGTCCAATCACAGGCTTTTCCTCTTGAAAAACCTGTGATACACTACGCTCCGCCTCTGGGAGCGTAGCTCAGCGGTAGAGCGTTGCACTTACACTGCAATGGTCGGCGGTTCGATCCCGTCCGCTCTCACCAACAAAACCTCGAGAGAAGTTCTCTCGAGGTTTTGTTTGACTTCTGCCTTGAGTAATGCCTTGAGTAATGCCTTGGTCTCAATCAAATTCAACCATTACCTTCATCGAGGTTTTCTTCTCTTTATCCGCAAACTCGAGCGCCTGATGAGCGTCATTCAACCCAAAACGGTGTGTGATCATGGCATCCAGATTCACGCGGTTTTGCGCGACCAACTCAAGCGCGGCGGGGTAACAATTGGCGTAACGAAACTGTCCGCGAATATCAACTTCTCGAGAGGCGGCAGCGACGATATCCAGCGATACGAGCGGGTCGGCTGGCAGTCCAACCAGAATCGCAACCCCGCCCGAGCGTGTGGCTTCGATAGTCATGCGGCAAGTGTGTAACGAACCAGCCGTTTCAAATGCCGCATCAACACCCGCGCTCGAGCCTGTTAAGCCCGTTAATGGTGCGGTGATGGCGCGAATTTGCTCGAGCACATCTGGGTCGCGTCCGTTGATGGTGTGCGTTGCCCCAAGTTGTTTTGCCAAATCTAACCTGAACGGCTCGAGGTCAACCGCAATAATCGTGGTCGCACCTGCGGCTTTGGCGGCTTGCAGGGTGGTGCAGCCGATGGGTCCAGCCCCAAAAACCGCCACGCTTGCGCCCATACCAATTCCTGCGCGTTGTGCCGCCCACACGCCTACTGCCAGAGGCTCGAGCAGGGCAGCAGCATCGAGGCTCATGCTGTCAGGAATTTTGAAGGCAAAGTCAGATGGCCATGCGACGTATTCGGCAAACGCACCGTCCACGGGTGGCGTCGCCATAAACGTGATATCTGGGCAGAGGTTATAACGCCCGCGCTTGCAGTAATAACAGGTGCGGCACGGATACCCTGGCTCGAGGCTGACTCGATCACCGACTTTCAGATTTGAGACTTCAGAACCGATTGCGGCAACCACACCCGCCGATTCATGTCCGAGCACCAACGGTTTTTCGACCACATAACGCCCAATATGCCCATCGGTAAAATAATGCACGTCGCTGCCACACACGCCAACGCGCTGGATTTTCACCAGCACATCTTTTGCACCTGGAGTTGGAACATTCCAAGTCTCGAGCCGCACATCTCGGATGCCGTGCATGACTGCCACGCGCATGGTTTGGGGAATTACCATGAGGTGTACCCCCCGTCCACCACCACGTTGCTGCCTGTCATAAAACTCGAGGCTGGGCTTGCTAGAAATACGGCAACAGATGCAACCTCAGCAGGTTCGCCCAAACGACCCATTGGCGTACTGGTCAACCATGCCTCGCGCCATTCTGGAGTCTCGAGTCCGAGTTTGGTCATGGGCGTACCAATGTAACCAGGGCTGATGCTGTTGACGCGCACGCCTCGAGCCGCCCACTCGCCAGCCAATGATTTGGTCAAATGAATCACGCCAGCTTTGGCAGCGTTGTAAGCCGACTGTGGTTGAGGGCGGTTGGAAATGATGCCCGACATCGAACCGATGTTGACAATACTGCCCGCGCCACGCTCGAGCATGTGCTTGCCGACCTCG
>JANMUC010000145.1:0-5103 GCA_031391225.1 Deinococcales bacterium | reverse complement strand
TCGCACAATCGGTCAAAAGCCGCAATACTGAACCGAAATAAGGCTGGCTCGAGTGCTTCATTGTGTTGAATGATTTGCGTCATGTCCACCATTCCAAACTCACTTCAGGAAACTCGAGTGGTGTAATTGGTTGCCCTTTTGAAAGCGTAAATTTGGTGTTGTACGTGTCATTTTCTCTATCGCGGTACACCTCGAGTTGCCCAGCTTGAACGTTCAAAATCCAATACTCGAGCACTCCATTTCGGGCATACAGTTTTTGTTTGTAGGTTCGGTCATCCGAGAGCGTGCTGTCGCTGATTTCAATGGCAATGCTAATCTCGTCTGAACGTACCACCCGTGGTTGGTATCGCTCGAGTGGTGTGATCGTAAAATCTGGCACAGGCATGTAAAAATCTTCGATCAGACGCATGGTTTGTTGCGGAATCACCCTGGCTTTACCCTGAAAGGCAAGCACCAATCGTTCGGTTAGTGATCCCGTCCAAGTGCTGTGTCCATCGCCGTCCGCGTTCATGTCGATGATCTCCCCGTCCAGCAATTCCACTTTTCGTCCGTACAACACACTCGTTTTGCCCATTTGCTCAAATTCTTCAACGGTGAACCGATGCCGCCGCTCGAGCGGGGCTTGTGTTTGGTTTTGGTTGACAAGTTGCGTCATGGGTTCACCTCTCTCAAGTTTTATTCGTCGTTCCAACGATTTGCGTATCCCGTGTACATGGGTTTGCCATTTTGCGCAATGTATTCAAATTCTTCTTTGAACAGGTTGTACGCACTTTGCACGGGCATGATGCACGAATCTGCCAGCAAGCAAAACGCTTTGCCTTTAATATTCCCGAACAAATCCTCGAGAATCTTGACATCGTTCGGGTCGCCTCGTCCTGAAATCAGTTTTTGCATCAATCGCACCATCCACGTGCCGATGCCTTCACGGCATGGGGTGCATTTGCCGCAGGATTCGTGGGCGTAAAACCGCACGTAGTTGTACATCATGTTGACGATATCGCAATTTTTCGGGATCAAAATAATGCCGCCCGTACCAAGGAACGTGCCTTTGGCGGCGCAATTTTCGTAATCGGCTGGCATGTCCAGAATTTCGTCGGTGAATGGCAGCATTGGGGTACTCGAGCCTCCTGGGTTGAAGGCTTTGATGTCTTCGGTTGGTCCACCGCCCCAGGTGTAAATAATTTCGCGGTAGGTTGTACCGAGTGGCAATTCGTAGACGCCTGGGCGTTTGATTGGTCCTGAAATGTGAAACAGGAAATTGCCCTTACTCTTCTCAGTTCCCATGCTGGCAAACCATTCCGCACCGTGACGCATAATCAAAGCACCCGAAGCGATGCTGATAACGTTATTAACGGTTGTTGGCATTCCAAAAATTCCGGCTTGCGCTGGAAATGGTGGTTTCAATCTTGGGTTGGCACGAAGTCCCTCGAGCGAGTTCATGAGCGCGGTTTCTTCACCGCAAATGTACGCCCCAGCGCCACGGTGAATATAGACTTGCATCAACTTCCCAAAACCCATTGCGTTCTCGCCAAGAATTCCTGCGGCTCGAGCTTCCTGAATGGCACTCTCGAGGCGTTCGGCTGCCAGAATGTACTCACCGCGAATG
Organism: Deinococcales bacterium; assembly: GCA_031391225.1. Taxonomy (GTDB): domain Bacteria; phylum Deinococcota; class Deinococci; order Deinococcales; family JAAFIG01; genus JANXTZ01. Next base: position 3,497 of record JANMUC010000145.1, on the reverse strand, counting down.
TAGATGTATCCAACCTTGGCACGCATGGCGTGCATTCCGACCAACATGCCTTCAACCAGTTGATGCGGATCGTGTTCCATAAGGTAACGGTCTTTGTACGTGCCTGGTTCGGATTCGTCGGCGTTGCAAACCAAGTAATGTGGTTTGCCGTCTTCTTTGGGCATGAACGACCATTTGACACCCATTGGAAATCCTGCACCACCTCGACCACGCATTCCAGATTTTTTAGCTTCATCTTGCACTTGTTCTGGCGTGCCAGCCAAGGCTTTTTTCGCGCCCTCATAAGCCCCGTTTTTTAGGGCATACTCGAGCGTCCACGAGTTCGGAACGCCAACGTGTTCGTACAGGCGCGGTTTAAACCGTGGGTCTAGCCCACTGGTAATGCTTTTCGGTTTTTCGGGCGCGGTATTTTCGAGAATGGCGGTCATGCGTTCCCTCCTATAACTTGTCCATCGCTTGTAATCTGAGCACTCGAGTCTCCAATGCGTTTGATGAAAACTGGGCTTGGCGTGTCGTTGGCTGGGATGCTGCCATCGCCGCGCCGTTTCAGTTCCTCGAGCAGTGCGTCGGTGCGTTTTTTGGTCAGGCATTCGGCATAACCCGCGTCCGAAATTTGCATTAACGGGGCTGTGCCGCACGAGCCAAGGCATTCAACGCGTTGCAGGCTGAACAAACCATCACTTGTAACTTCGCCTTGGGTAATCTCGAGTTTGTCTTGCAAGTGATCCCAGAGTTGGTCACTGCCCGCCAGGGCGCACGAAAGCGTCATGCAAACTTGCAGGTGGTATTTGCCTGTGGGGATGCTCGAGTAGGTGCTGTAAAAGCTCATGACGCTGGCTACTTCGGTGGCGGTGCTTTCGATGATGCCCGCAATTTCTGCGATGCGTGCGTCGGAAACGTAACCTTCCGCATTTTGAACTTCACGCAGTAAGGGCATGACCGCGCTGCGTTTGCGGTCAACGGGGTATCTCGAGAGGATGTCGTTTACAAGTTCTGGTTTATTCGTAAAAAATCCCATTTATCGCCTCAACTCTTTCCAGATCATGTCAAACGTCTGATCGTCCGAAAAACGCATTCCTGATTGCTTTAACGCCCAGATAATCTGCCCCAAGTGATACGCCTGATGCCAGATCATGTGTTGCATGTAAAAGATTGGGTGTTCGTACACTTCCCCGAATGGCGTTTGCGTTTCCGTATGATGCCGCACGGCTCGAGCCACAGCATCGGCTGCATTTTGAAAACCTGTTTTGATTTTGCTGATGTCACGTTCGGGTTCAAAACCTGCTGGCAGGCTTTCATCTTCGCGGTACAAAACCGTCAGTCCAACCGCAAATTCTGGACTTGATTTCTCGAGCCAATACACATTCGCGCCTTGCATGTCGGAAAGGTGATGTGCGACAGTCCATTGACCGTTTGTATCTCGAGCGTCAATACCACCTTCGGGTAAGGCGTTCAGAATGTTGAGCACAACATTCGTGTTGCGATTCCAAGTCTCAAGGATGGCATCAAGTGGACTTAGCATTTCACCACCACCTGATCTGAGCATCTGGAAACTCGAGTGGTACAATAAAATTTGCATTTTGTTGCATCATGAATCCCACGCTTCTGGACCCGGTCCGTCGTAACCACAAACGCCTGTGCGTGGAGAATTGATAATGGCTGCCATCATGTAATCATCGTTATCGTGCTGTTGTTTAACATGGGTCTTTGTATGTGTTTTGCAAAATATTTCTGCTCTGTCACCGTCAAGGCACTCAGTACAAACTTGGGTGGCTGGTTTCCCACAGATATTGCAGAGTGCTTCAATCGGTTCATTGATCGAGAGCAATCGAACGCTGCGTTTACCAAAGGCGACTTCGTGTTCTTCGAGTACCGTGAGCAGAACTTCGGTGGTTGAACCAAAGTCGTACTCGTAACCAAAAACCATGCCAACTTCAATTATGTCTTTTAGTTTTCGGGTTTTACCACCAATGGAAAATTCGCTCAGGTGTCCGCAACACTCGAGCCATGCGCCGCGCAAGAATCCGTCGATGCTGTTGAGGGTTGTGCTTGCGTCTACGGTGAAGGTCAACCAGTATCGTTTGTCGTAAGGAAATTCGGCTCGCATCAGGAATGCGGGTTTGGTTGGTTTGCCAGTATCGTGTTGGCTGGTGCATTCCAAAGCGTGTTTTTTCATGGCGGCTTTGCCAACGTGTTGATTGCAAATTCTGCAAATACCTTTGGTTTGTTGTCTTGCCATGTTCACCACCACTCCAAAAGATCGTTTGGGAACGCGAGTGGTGCAACAGCAACTCCGCGTTCATAGGATTGTTTAGCGCCGTAACCTTCAGCTTTTGGTTCGCGGTACACCTCGAGTTCATTGCGTTTGACGTTAATAATCCACACTTCAGGGATTCCGTATTCGGCATAAAGCACAGTTTTGGTCAAACGGTCATAACGCAAGGTGCTATCAGAAACTTCAATGGCAAGTAGCGTGTCGGCTGGTGTGACATCGCGTTCGCTGTACTCGTTTTCATCGTAAGTCAGCAGGGCAACATCAGGCTCGAGGTAATCGTCTAAAACTCGGTTTTGAATCACAGGACATTGCGGTGAGACACTGGCTCGAGTGCCAAGGGTTGCCAAGCACATTCTGGTCAAGCGGCGAATGAAAGCGGCGTGTGGTGGTTTGGTGATGGGCATGACAATAATTTCTCCGCGTATCAGTTCGACCCGTTTGTTTTCAAAAAATCCTAGTTCGGTCATTTGCATGAATTGCTCGAGCGTAAATCGTGCTGGTTGAACATCTGTTGAGTCAAGATGAATATTCAATGGTGATGTTTGTTGTTGCCCCAATGATTGCACTTCACCACCTCCTGATATCTAAATAAATCTCGAGAATGATTTTTTACCTGTCCACGTCGCCCATCACAGGGTCAAGGCTGGCAATCACGGTGATTAAATCCGCAAACAATCCGCCAATCCCGAGTCTCGAAAGGACTTGAAGATTCACAAAGCTCGGGCTGCGGAAGTGAATGCGGTACGGCATTGATCCACCATCAGAAATAATGTAGCAACCCAGCTCACCTCGAGCGGATTCTGTGGGCACGTAAGCTTCGCCTTTGGCTGGGTGATAACCTTCAGTCACCAATTTAAAGTGGTGAATCACGGCTTCCATGCTCGTCTCGAGTTCAGATCGTGGGGGCAGGCTAATCTTGCGGTTAGGGTCTTGAATCGGTCCTGGTTTGAGTTTGGTCAGCACTTGACGGCAGATTTTGGCACTTTCACGCATTTCTTGGACGCGAACCACAAATCGGTCAAAGCAATCGCCGTTTGCACCGACTGGCACGTTGAAATCGTATTGATCGTAACCCGCGTAGGGCGTGGTTTTGCGGTGATCGAGTTTGATGCCGCTGGCGCGAAGATTTGGACCTGTGACACCAAGGTCAATTGCCATTTCTGGGGTTAAGACACCAACATTTTTGGTGCGCTCGAGAAAGATTGGGTTGCCTTGGAAGAGA
>JANMUC010000135.1:0-5167 GCA_031391225.1 Deinococcales bacterium | reverse complement strand
GATTCTTCAGCCGACCAACGGGAGTGACAAAAACACCGAATTTAACGCATGAACGACAGTTTGCCGCTTTTTGGCAAACGAGAGTGAATAAGTTAATTCGGTATTATTGTTTTTTGTTGATGCTTGCAGCACGTTTTTGATCCTGAGCTTCGTTTTGAAACGCCCCTGGAATTGGTAAATCTTGCAATTGTTCTAAACTGAGCATTTGCCGTCCAAGCATTTCCCAACCAAAACTGGTACGAGCCACCAACGTCACTTGCACCACGTCATCATCGAGGCGCTCGAGGATCAATTCAGCCTGAGGACCAAACGCCATACGAATGCTGGCGGGTTTGTTTGCCTCGAGTTTGATTTTGGCATTTTGTGTCATGGTTGCTACTTCTTTGCTGTTCTTGAATGGTTTCATCAACTTTAAATTTAAACTATCATGTTTCAAAACTGATCTGACAATTTGCATCACATTGCACAATTGCCACCCTTTAACCTCTTCTCATGTTTGACTTGCCTAGAGCAATACCTTGTTCGAGATACAACCTCGAGTTAATTTAAACCGTGGCTGAACGTACTCCTTCAAATTGGCGAATCCTGATCTGTGATGAAATGCAGTTCAAACCCGAAAACCTGATTCGTCAAGGTTTTCAAATTGAATACATTCCCAACATGCCCAGAGAACAAATTTTGGCACGACTTTCAGAATTTGATTCTTTGATTACCCGTTCCAGAACCAAAGTTGATCTCGAGCTTCTCGAGGCTGGGGCAAACTTGCGCGTGATTGGTCGTGGCGGCGTTGGCGTTGACAACATTGACCTCGAGGCGGCATCACGGCGCGGCATTATTATTTTAAATGCGCCAGAAGCCAACACGGTGTCGGCAGCCGAACTTGCCATCACGCTTTTAATGGCAGCCTCTCGAGGCGTGACCCGTTCGGATAAACTGACCCGACAAGGGATTTGGGATCGCAAATACTTGGGACGCGAAATCAAAGAAAAAACCTTGGGCATCATTGGTCTTGGACGCATCGGAACAATTGTTGCCAACCGCGCGATGGGTCTAAAAATGAACGTCATCGGCTACGACCCGTACATCTCAAGCCGCCGTTTTGAGCTTCTGGGTGTCAAACGAGCCAACACCCTCGAGGAACTGCTGCCTCAAGTCAACGCGCTGACCGTTCACACGCCATTAACCGAAGAAACCAAAGACATGATCGGCGCGAGGGAACTTGCCATGTTGCCAAGCGGCGCGATTGTCGTCAATGCCGCTCGAGGTGGGATCATCAACGAACACGCCATTGCTGCCGCACTCGAGGACAAGCATTTGTTCGCGGCTGGCATCGATGTCTTTGTCGAAGAACCACCGAAGCTCGACCACCCGCTTTTGGGGCGTGACGATGTCGTGATTACCGCGCACCTCGGCGCGAACACTTTAGAAGCCCAAGACCGCGTCGGTTCAGAAATCCTCGAGAGGGTCTGTGCCGCCTTAAACGGTGATGTGTCACGCGGGGCAATCAATGCGCCCAAAATGGATGCGGATACCCTAGAAAAAATTGGACCGTACATGAAACTCTGCGAACGCATGGGTCACATGCTGGCGCAACTCGAGATTGGCGCAGCTCAAGAACTCGAGGTTGAATTTTCGGGGCGCTTTCCAGGCGATCTCGAGCCGATTTTCTCGAGCGTTCTGGTCGGCTACCTGCGCGGGATTCTCGAAGAAACCCCGAACTTGATCAACGCCAGGGCGCTCGCCAAAGAACGCGGCATTGCGCTGACCTTAAAAACCAGCGAAGAGTCTGAAGATTACGCCAACGAAATAAAAGCCAGCATTTCCGACGGCAAACGCGTGCGCAGCGTGGCAGGCACTTGCTTCGGCAAGCAACCACGTTTGACCCGCATTCGCAATTACCGTCTCGAGCTTGCGCCCGAAGGTTGGGTTTTGATTTGCACCAACATCGATCAACCTGGTGTGGTCGGCAAGATTGGCAGCATGATGGGCGAGGCGGGCGTCAACATTGCCGGAATGCAGCTCGGACGCGACGAACCAGGCGGCAAAGCCCTGTTCGCCCTGAGTCTGGACGCCAAACCCAACAACGACGTGCTCGAGAAAATCAGGGCGCTCGAGTTTATTGAAAGTGCATTCGCCGTCGAATTCTCCTAAGCTAAACTGTAGAGTGCGCCGTACGCACCGTCTCTAACGTACTCAAGGTGCGTACCGCGCACCCTACCCAATTCGGTTTCGTTTTTGGAGGAATCATCCTATGTTTCGCAAACGCCTGATCGCACCAGGACCCGTCGAAACCTCCTATGAGGTTGGGCTGGCACTGGCACAACCCCAACTGCATCACCGCAGCCCAGAAGCCAAAGTCGTGGTCAACAAGGCTCGAGAAGCCCTGCGGGTAATTGCGGGTTTGCCGCTCGAGTCTGGCTTTGAACCCCTGATTGTCACCGCCTCGGGCACTGGCGCGTTCGAGGCAGCCCTCGTCTCGCTCGTTCCAGCAGGCTCGGGCGTGGTCAGCATCTCGAGCGGTAAGTTTGGCGAGCGTTGGGCGGACATGGCTCGAGTTTTGGGTTACAGCGTTTTTGAACAGCGTTTTGAATGGGGGAGGGCAGTTGATCCCGCAGCCGTGAGTACACTCCTAGAAGCCAATCCAGACGCTCGAGCCGTGTTGGTGACCCATTCCGAAACCAGCACTGGAACCCTTAACGATGTTGCCGCGATTGCACGCGCTGCCAAAGCCATAAACCCAAATATTTTGCTGATTGTTGACGCCGTCACCAGCCTTGGCATGGCTGAATTGCGCCCGCTCGAGTGGGAACTTGATGCAGTGATTAGTGGTTCGCAAAAAGCCGTTGGAGGACCGCCAGGACTGGGTTTTGTTTACCTTTCACCCAAAGCCATTGCAATCCTCGAGCATTCAAAACCGAATGTCTATTACTGGGATTTGAAAAAAGAACTCAAAGCCCAAAAAACGGGTGAAACCGCCTACACGCCAGCCATCAACCTGATCGTTGGGCTGAATGCGAGTCTCGAGCCACTGGCAAATGAAATTTCGAGCATCGGGTTAGAACAGTATTGGCAGGATAAAAAGCGTTTGAATAATGCACTGCTCGAGGCGGCAAAAGCGCTTGGTTGCACCAGTTTCTCGGATTCACCCACGCCTGCCTGTGTGACCCTTGTGCCACCAGAACCCGTGACAGGTCGGGATTTGTTCAAAGCCTTACTTGCTCGAAATGCTCGAGCCATGACGGGTCAAGATGCCATTAAAGACAAAATTGTGCGCATCAGTTTCATGGGGCATTTTGACCGGTACGATGCCCTGTCGTTTGCTGGTTTGCTCGAGGATGCGCTCTTGGACTGCGGCGCGAAGATTACTCGAGGCGCTGGTGTGAACGCACTCTGGCAAGCACTGGAAAATTGAATCTCGAGATTATTTTGGGATAACGTTAACCACCCATTGCAACATTACAGGCTGTGCGCCGCGAATGTTGACTCGAGCTTGTATCACATAATTTCCTGGGGCTGTACCGTCTGGAACTTTCAAGGCAGCGTTGATAATGTACTCCCCTAACTCAACTCGAGTTACAGTTCTGATCGTGTCATCAAACGCGACAACGCTATTCGAGTTGGCAATCAACTCAACACCATCGGTTGCTATCCCCAATTTCCAACCTGTTGTTGGTGTAGCCAAATAGGTTAAATCTGCAAGTCGAAGCGGTGCAAAAGTGGTGGTTCTGCCCGACATGGACAGTTCCCTCGAGTTGAGCGTAAACAATTCACCAGGACGCAACCCCAGTCTTGAAATATCTCCCGCAAAAATTCTTAAAATCGTATCCGCGCCAGCTTTTGCCGTGATGCTATCGGTGGCACGAACCAATTTGGGATTGAACGAACCCCCAGATTCAAACGCGGCACAAGAGGTGAAAGCCAGAATCAAAATCAAGGTCAGAAATCTCATGCGGGAAAGCATAACCCGAATCACGCGGTTTTCTCGAGGCTCGCAATGCCATGCTTTAAGGCAAACAATGCCGCCTGAGTCCGAGAGGTCAACTCGAGTTTTGAGAGCAACCTCGAGACATGCGTTTTGACCGTGCTTTCGTTCACGCCCAATTCTATTGCCATCTCGAGATTGCTTTGACCTCGTGCCAGCAATTGCAGTGTCAGGGTTTCTCGGGCTGTTAGGTGTTCTCGCATGTCGGGCGCACGGTAATCGCGCAGCAATTTTTCTTTGGCGGCAGCCGAGAGCCGCACTTCACCTCGAGCCGCCGCATGAATCGCTTCACGGATGTCATCGGCTTTGGCATCTTTCAGTAAATACCCGATTGCTCCCGCTTGAATCGCGCCGTTGACCTTGTGTTCCTCGAGAGAACTGGTGAGTGCCAGCACTTCCACACCCTCAAACCTCGCCCGAATCTCTCGAGTTGCCGCAATGCCATCCATGACTGGCATCAGTAAATCCATGACCACCACATCGGGTTTTAAACTTTCAACTTGGGAAATTGCTTCCAAACCGTTTTCGGCTTCACCAACCACACTGATCTTTGGGTCTGCGGAAAGGTACAAGTGTAAGCCTTGACGGACAACGGCGTGATCGTCCACGATCAGAACTCGAGTCATAAAACTTCAACCTCGAGTATTTCTATTTTTTGAATTTCGGCATCAACAACAATACGAATGGTGTAATCAAATTTAGGCTCTGACGGCTTGTAAAGTTCAGTTGAAAGATTTTCTTTGCGAGGTACCTCATAAATTACTCGTCCCCAACGAGTCAAAACCACTTTTTCACCGTCAAAAGATATTGAATTTGACAAGCTGGGTGAAAATCCCGTGTGAATTGAGGGGCTTAGGTTTTTGTCTGATTGGTAAATGATGATCCTCGGATTCACACCTTTTTCAATTGACACACGAATTGAAGATTTCCCTTTTGCCTGCAGACCGAGTGTTCCTCGAGCACCTTTTGGGATCTTGATTTCTACTGGCTGATTGACAGATCGCAAAATGAGTTGACTTTTAGATTTGACATCTGACACAACAACACGTAGCTCGGAATTGGTTGCCGATCCCATTCCTGGATTGAGGTCAAATTTTGAGATTTGGAGTCCTCTAAAATCTAGATCGAGCTTTGGCGCGTACACAAACGCATTGATTTCAATTGGAATATTTAATGGCAATTGAA
>JANMUC010000459.1:0-1067 GCA_031391225.1 Deinococcales bacterium | reverse complement strand
CCACCAATGGTCAACGTATAAGGAACTGAATCGTTGTAGAGGTTACTCGAGCTTCCCAACACCCGAATTTTATCGCCCGATTTCACCATTTTTGGCGTTGACTGCGGACTAAAATACTCGAGATACTGATCGTTGACATACACGGTAGCGCCATTTGAAGCCGTAAGCGGCGTTGGTTGATTCACGCCCCGCACCGTGATCGTGTTGCTCGAGACGGCAACATTTGGGTCAGGGTTAACGTTTAAGGCTGGCGTAAAACAAAATTGATTCGGCTCGGTGTCCGGCGTGCTCGAGGTGACTGGTGCAATGGTCAAGGTTTGTTCGGGCGGACAAACCTTATCTCGACCAACTGGCGTCCCTGGAGCGCTGTCGATCACTGGCGCAGGCGTAGGTACGGGCTGGGTGTTCGTGCTTGGTACGCAAGCCCCAAACATCAACGCCGTAAACATGGAAAGTGCAATTCGTTTCTCGAGCATAAAGAACCTCCTGGAATAGCCAGTATAGCCGCTTGAACCCAAAACCAGAATTGAGCGTACATTCACAAGTGCCATTTGGCGCAAATCAAAAAAGTATGCTGTCTCGAGAGAATTGAACTCACCAGCCTTAAGGAGTTTTGATGTACGACACAATCATTGTTGGCGGCGGACCGGCTGGACTGTCGGCAGCCTTGCATCTGGCATTTCACAAACGTTCGGTGCTGGTCATAGACCGCCGCACCGGACCACTGTTTTACACCTTGACCGAACTTTGGAACGTGCCAGGGTTTGTAGCACAAACGGGCGTGCAAATTCAAAAAACCATGAAACTCGAGGCAGCGAAAGCTGGGGCGAAAATTGTTGCTGGCAATGTTAGCAGCATTTCTGGAAGTGCTGGGAAATTTGTGCTCAAGACCGAAAAGGGAGACCGCTTTGAAGCCAAAACCATTTTGCTGGCAACAGGCGTGGCACGCTATCATCCGTTGATTGCTGGCGAGTACGAAGCGTTCCTGAAGTACGCCGCCAAAGGCAACACCTACTATTGCCCAGATTGCGAAAGTCCAGAATTGCTGGGCAAAGACATTGTGGTGA
>JANMUC010000121.1:0-1535 GCA_031391225.1 Deinococcales bacterium | reverse complement strand
GCCACGCCAAAAGCGACTGGAACACTGACCCAAAATCCAACGTTACGCGCCGCCGAGGTTGACCCCAACACCGCCAACAACACGACCACCATCACAGCAAACGTTCAACCCGCGCCACCTGTTCCAACTGCCAACCTCGGACTCACCATGAATGCCACGCCAAATCCAGTGCTGACAGGACAAAACTTGACTTACACCATCAAGTTAACCAACGCCGGACCTGATGCCGCCAGCAACGCCAAAATTATTAGTCCATTGCCACAAAACACCAGCTACGTCTCGAGCAACACCACCCTGGGAACGTGTGCGTTTGCCACTGGTACATTGACGTGTAACCTGGGAGCGTTGGCGTCAAATGCCAGCGCCAGCGTCAATTTGGTGGTGACTTCAAAAGTTGCAGGGACAATCACCAACAGCGCAAGTGCCACCGCCACAGAATCTGACCCTGACACCAGCAACAACAGCGACAGCATCAGCGTGAACGTCCAAGCGCCCAGTGTTCCAATGGCGAACTTAGGACTGACCAGCACCGCCACGCCAAATCCTTTTGATATCAGTACCAACTCCACCCTCACGTACACCATCAACAATGCAGGACCAGACAGCGCCAGTAACTCCAAGCTCACGACCACCTTGCCAACCAATGCCGTTTACGTCTCGAGCAACCCAAGCCAAGGAACGTGTTCGTTCAGCGTGGCACTATTGACGTGCAACCTCGGCAGTATTGCCGCGAGTGGCAACGCCCAAGTGGGTCTTGTTCTGACCTCGAGCGTTCTGGGAATACTGAACACCAGTGCCAGCGTCAGTGCCAGTGAAGTCGATCCTGTCAGCACCAACAACATCTCGAGCCTGAACATTACGGTTCGAAACCCACCCGCTCCAGGAACAATCAACTTGCCGCCCACAGGTAAAATCTCTTGGGATTGGCAAATCGGTGCGAGCGGCGACAGCAACGTCACCGTGCCGTCGGGCGTCACCTTGCTGGATTTAGACGGTTTTAACATTTCTGCCAACAAAATAGCCAGCCTCAAAGCCCAAGGCATTTACACGGTTTGCTACATTGACGCTGGCAGTTACGAAGATGGTCGTCCCGACTCGAGTCTCTACCCATCTTACTTAAAGGTTTACAAAGACACCCAATGGAATGAATGGTTTCTTGATGTGCAAGACGTATTCCGTCCAATTCAACCCGCAGGAACGAAACTGGTGAACAACAAGTGGGTTGATGCCAGTGGAGCGCCTTTAAATGGTTTACCTACCGCAGGGGCGTTTGGACCGTTACTCGAGGCTCGTTTGAAGATGTGCGCTGACAAAGGCTTCGATGCACTCGAGCCTGACAATTTGCAAAACGACGAGAACGCTGGCGGCAAAGTTACGTTGCAACAACAACTCGATTTTAATGGTTGGGTGGCAGATACCGCACACAAATACAATCTGGCAGCGTTTCAGAAGAACGGTCCAGATAAGGTTTTACTCAAAGATAAGACGGGCAAGATGATGGTTGAGAAATTCGATGGGATTTTGAACGAAGAATG
>JANMUC010000115.1:0-4608 GCA_031391225.1 Deinococcales bacterium | reverse complement strand
TACAACGCCCAAAATGTTGCCAACGCCACCCGCAATGCTGACGCCGCCAAGCACAGTCATGGTGATGACATCGAGTTCCCAACCTTGAGCAATATTCGGGCGGGTGGTGGTGATTCTCGAGGTGAGGAATACGGCTGCGAGTCCTGCGAGCGTGCCCGAAAAGGTGAACAATGCCAGTCGGTATTGATTGACGGGAATTCCAGAAAACCGTGCCGCATCGGGGTTGTTACCGATGGCGTATAAGTTTCTGCCCCAGCGAGTTCGAGCTAAGAAAACGCCAACGCAAACCGCCAAAATCAAAAATGTTACGAATGAAATCGGCAGATTCTCGAGCGCATAACCCTGCCCGAGATTGCCAAACGATTCTGGGTATGTGGTCAGTGCGGTGTCGCCCAAAACGGCTTGGGCGATGCCGCGAAAAAGCGACATCGTGCCGAGCGTGATGGCAATGCTTGGCACGGCAAAACGAACCACCAGAAAACCGTTTAAAAAACCGCACAATGTGCCAGTGCCAACGCCAACCAGCAGCAAGACAAACCAATCTGCGCCAGCTTGCGCTGCAAAGCCCATCAGCAACGAACTGAGCGCCATGATTGAAGCCACGGACAAATCAATTTCGCGGCACAGAATAAGCAGCGCCATAGCCAGTGCGATCATGCCTTTCTCGGCAAAAATCGGGGTGGCATCACCAAGGTTGGCGGCATCCCAAAAATACTCTGACAAACGCCCATTTAAGACCATCACAATTGCCAACATCATCAGCAACAACAATTCCCAACGCAATAACAAACTCGAGATTTTAAAGGGTGCTCGAGCTTTGACGGGATTGCTTCTAGAGTTCTCGGTCATGCTCGCCTCAGAATGGTTTTGCCGATTCCTCGAGAAGCGCTTTGGTTGACGATTGCCGCGACCAGAATCGCCACGCCGACGATGGCGGTTTGCCAGAATGGGGAGACATTAATAATTGGTAGGGCATTGTACAGGGTCGTGAGAAAAATCGCGCCGAGGGCTGTACCAATCACGCTGCCGACGCCACCAGCGATGCTTACGCCACCAAGCACACAGGCGGCAACGACTTGAAGCTCGAAGCCACTGGCGATTTCGGTGTTGGCAAGCGCAAAACGCGCCACCCACAGCACGCCAACCACGCCAGCCACCACACCCGAAAGGGCGTACAGGGCAAACAAGCGCCGTGTCTCGGGAATGCCAACATATTTTGCAGCGTTTGGGTTGCCACCGAGCGCTCTGATTTCACGTCCAAAACGCGATTGATGCACCAAAAACCAACCCAGCACCAAGGACACCAAACTGACCCACTCGAGTCCGGTGATGCCCAAGAATCTGGCGTTGGGAAAATCCACCAGTCCCACTGGAAGTTCGTTGGCGTTGATCCACTGCCCGCCAGAAACCACATAGGTCAAACCACGGTAAACGCTCATCATGCCGAGGCTGGCAACAATTGGTGGAATCTCGAGAAAATTGATCAGGCTGGCGTTGATGATGCCGAGTACCAAACCTGAAAGTGCACCGCAGATCAGCAAACCAATCACTGGAATTCCTGGGACGGCTTTGGCGAGCAATCCGACCAACATGCCCGAAAGTGCCAGGTTCGCGGCAACCGACAAATCGATGCCCCTGGACATGATGACCAGCATTTGGGTCAGTGCCAGCACGATCAACAGGGCGCTGTCATGCCAGATTGCATCGAAGGTTTTAAAACTGATAAATGACGGCGAACGAATGCCAACGCCAATCAGCAACGCCACCAGCAAGCCAAGCAAAATCAATTCGCGTTGATAGGTTTTCCAGATTTTCATGCCACCAACTCCCGCGTGTTGCCCGCTGCCTGTGACACGATTTCTTCGGCGGTGGCAACTCGAGCGTCAAATTCTGCCACCAGCCGCCCTTCGCGCATCACCAGAATACGGTCACTCATGTTCATGATTTCGGGCAGTTCGGAACTGACCAGCACGACTGCCAGACCGTTTTGCACCAGTTCGCTCATGAACGAGTGCACGGCGGCTTTCGCGCCAACGTCAATGCCTTTGGTTGGCTCGTCCAAAATGATGACTTTCGGGTTGGTCGCAAGCCATTTGGAGAGCACCACTTTTTGTTGATTGCCGCCCGAAAGTTCCGAAACATTCTGCTCGAGGTTCGCGGCTCGCAACGACAAGCGTTCCGCGAGTGGCATGGCGATGGCTTCTTCCTTGTTGCGATTGAGAATATTCCCAATCCTCGAGAGGCTGGCAAGCGTGATGTTGTGCAAAATGCTCATCGGCAAAATAGCGCCTGCAATCTGGCGGTCTTCTGGCACATACACCAAACCGTGTTTGACCGCATCGGCAGGCGATTTGATGCTCACAGTTTTTCCATCGATCAACACCGAACCCGTCGCGGCAGCATTCAAACCAAACACCGCTTGCATCACTTCGGAACGCCCCGCGCCAACCAAACCGTAAAAACCTAGAATTTCGCCTTTGCGAACACTAAAATTGATGCTCGAGAATTCGGTTGGATGCTCAAAATTCTTGACCTCGAGCATCACATTCCCAGGTTTGGACTCGAGTTTTGGGAACAACGCCCCGACTTCGCGCCCCGCCATCAAACGAATCAAATCCTCGCTCGAGGTATCTGTAATATTGCCCATGCCGACGTTTTTGCCGTCACGTAAGACCACGTAACGACTCGCCAATGCAAAAACCTCATCGAACTTGTGGGTGATGAGTAAAACCGCCTTGCCCGCATCACGCAGTTGCCGCACGATACGGTACAAATCCTCAATCTCGGCTTTCGAGAGCGACGCGGTGGGTTCGTCCATCATCACCACGCTCGAGTCTTGAGACAATGCCCGCGCAATTTGCACCAAATGCTTTTGCGCCACACTGAGTTCCTTCAAGGGCGTTTCAGGATCAATTTTTGCATCCATCTTCTCGAGCACAATTTTGGCTCGCTCGAGCATCGATTTCCAATTCACCAAACCGCCCGCGAAAAATTTGGATGTGACCGGATGATTACCGACGAACAAATTCTCCGCCACCGACAACTCATCGAACATCACGGTTTCCTGATGGATCGCGCCAATCCCCGCTTTTGCTGCCGCTTGAGGACTCGAGAGACGCAAGGTTTCACCGTTTAAGACAATGCTGCCCGAATCAGGTTGGTAAATGCCTGTCAGGATTTTCACCACCGTAGACTTTCCCGCGCCGTTCTCGCCAATGAGCGCCAGAACCTCGCCTTTGTTCAAACCAAAAGACACGTCATTCACGGCTTGAGTCGCACCAAAACGTTTATTCAAATTGTTGATTTGCAAAAAAGAATTGGTCATAAATTCATTTCTCGAGTTTGTGATTTTTGATTATTTTTGAGCAAAACAGAGACGGTTTTAAAATAACGAAGACCGTCTCCGACTGTGCCTCTCGAGCTTGAGGGGTTTTTAAAAAAGCAGCAAGTATCAGCCCACCCTCATCCCCGACCCAGTCTTGCCCTTAAAGCAGCACCTTCGGGCTTGGGCGCTTCTCCCGCAAGCGGGAGAAGGGAGGTTAATTTTTTTACACGTATAGCTCGAGGTTTTTCCTTCTTCCTGCGGGAAAGGGTGTCAGCGAAGCTGACGGGTGAGGGCTTCAGGTGCGCCAAGTTTCATCCCAATTGTTTGCACGCTGGGGTTTCTCGAGTTTGGGCGCTTAAAACGCTTTGGCGAACTTATCAATGTTGTCTTTGTTGAACGTGTACGGATCACCCATTGGAGCCTCGAGATTCGCGTCCAAAGTGATTGTTCCCATGCGTCCAATGCTGACTTTCGCGCCTGCTTTGCTGCTTGCTTTGCGGGTTGCGAATTGGTACGCGGCGTACACGGCGGAGTAACCCAAATCAATTGGATTCCAGAGCGCGAAAGTGTCCACCGAGCCGGCTTTGACATACGAGATCATTTCGCTTGGCAAGCCAAGACCGGAAACGAAGACTTTGCCGACCAGTTTTTGGTCAATCACGGCTTTGGCACTGGCGGCAATACCGACAGTGGTTGGGGCGATGATGCCTTTCAGGTTGGGGTATTTGCTGAACAAACCCAGCGCCTCGCGGTAGGATTTGTCGGATTGATCATCGCCGTACACGGTGTCTACCAGCTCGAGTCCCGCGTACATCGGGTCTTTGAGGGTGTCTTTCATGGCGGCAATCCAGGCATTTTGGTTGGTGGCTTGGGCGGTGGCAGACAAAATGGCGATTTGACCTTTGCCGCCGATGGTCTTAGAGATCATTTCAATTTGCTTGCGTCCAATCAGGGCCGTGTTGGACGGATTCAGGTGCATCAAACGTGCATCTTTGGCAACGCCTGAATCCCAAGAAATAATTTTGACGCCTCGAGTTTTGGCTTTTTTCAGGGCGGCAACCACGGCGTTCGGGTCGTTGGCGCTGATCGCAATGGCATCCACTTTTTGGGCAACCAGCGAGTTGATCAGTTCAATCTGACCCTCTGCGGTGGCGGTGGTAGGACCGGTGTAAATGACTTCAACGTTTTTGAGTTCTTTGGCGGCTTCAAGTCCACCGTCCCTGGCGGCTTCAAAAAAACCGTTACCGAGGCTTTTGACCAGCAGGGCGATCTTGTAGGTTTTG
>JANMUC010000078.1:0-2062 GCA_031391225.1 Deinococcales bacterium | reverse complement strand
TGGTTGCAGGCAGGGGCACATTGGTTTGGCAGGCAGCCAAAAAGATCAGGCAAGTTGGCGCAATGAGTTTCAGACTCAAATTCATGGCTCGAGTTCAATCCTGCACAAGATTTTTTCCATGAGATACGGTTAAAACCCGAGGGGATAAAGTTTCATTTTAGGCTGGATTTACGGGCTGCGCTGCTTTAACCAAAGCTCGAGATCATTTAACGGCGCGGGTTCAATCGTTGAAAATTGTGAGCCATTCAGCGTTCCCAAACCGTGTCCCAATTTTGGATAAGAGCGCACTGTGACATCCTGGTTTTTTGCCAGTGCCTTTTCGAGCTGCGGTGTAAATTTTGCTTCGGTGATGGTGTCACTCAAGCCTTGCAAGATCAGCACGGGTTGCTCGAGGGATTTGGCAGGGGTCAGCAGTCCGTAATCTTTTCCTTCAATGATGACGGGCGGACTCATCAATATCACGCCCCGCAAATCTGCAACCTCGAGCGCTGTCAGCGTGGACACCAGTGCGCCCTCGCTCCACCCCAAAATGAACACGCGTCTTCGATCAACTTTTTGATTCTCGAGCAGCGTTCTAAGCACTGTTTTGGCGTCCGTCACAAAGTCGGCAATTTTGAGGGTTTCGTACCTCGAGTCCACATCGTTAGCACTATTAACATAATGCTTGTTGTACCGCGCCACGGCAAAACCTTGGCTGCCGAGGTGTTCGGCAATCGTCAATAAATTCTTTGAGGTCAGTTTGCCATCCTCAACAAACGTGCCGTCCATGTCCGATGGAAACCCAGCATGAACCAGCAAGACCGTTGGCAAAGCTCGAGTTGCGTCGGCTGGGTAGATCAACTCGGCTCGAGTTTCAAAGTTCCCCAATTGCACCGTAAATTGTTGGCGTGAAAGCTCAGTTTTGGAAACTCCAACACTGTTTTGCAATATTGCCAAACCAAGCAACAACGCACCCAAAAATATGTTTTGCATTGATCACACCTCAATTTTGTTTGACGTACATCGCGTCATACTCGAGCTTCCAGGTGTTGCCCGCGTCGCTCGAGTTTTCTTGGTACATCCGCAGCTTGGTTTCATCAATTTTCTTCCAGACAATTCGGATCATCACGCTTTGGCTTGAACCAGGGAACAAAACCGTGCCAGCCAGCATCATCTGATCATTCTGAAAACCTCCCGAAAGCTGCAACACCGCGCCCGCGTTGTCTAAATAAATTTGATGCCACAAACCATCTCGAGGTTCAAAAAAACTCAGGCTTTTGCCTTCACCGTCGCCAGTGTCCCGAAAATGCTCTTCGATGGCGCAACCGTACAGGCTTTTTTCGATGGTGTCCTTGCCGAACACTTGTTGTTCTTTGGCATCTTTGATTGTCCAAGTGCCAATCCAGAAATCAAATTGACGGTGCGCTGCAAGGCTGCAATTGACGGTTTCAGCAAGAATCGGTTTCTCGAGTCCAAACAGCAGTAGTCCTATCAGCAGCCATTTTTGCCTGTTCATGGGTTCAGCTTGAAACCAAGCTGCCGACCTTTGCAAGCTAAAAATGCAAACAGCTTGTCACACCTTCGCGCTAAATTGAATCATGACCCACAACCCAAAAGCTCAAACCTGGCACAACATCAGCGATCCAGAGGCGGCTCGAGTCTTGAACACACCGTCCGCATTTCGGATGCTCAGCCCGTTTTTGGATTCTGAAAATACGGTTGGCGGCGCAGCCAACCAGCTTGGCATGAGCAACGTCAAAATGTTTCGCCAAGTCAAAAAGTTTGTGCGCTTGGGTTTTTTAGAAATCTCAAGGCTCGAAACTCGAGCTGGCAAAGCGATTAAACATTACCGCACGGTTGCGCCAGGTTTTTTCGTGCCGTATGCCCTGCTGTCCAGCGAAACCTTGGAAGTCGAATTTTTGGCGCAAAATACCTTCTGGGAGCAGCAATTGGCTCGAGCCGTCGGCGCGGTCAGCAATGACGCCATGCGCGACGCTGGAGCTTACTTTTTTCGTCATGACAACGGAAATTTGCGCAAAGTCACAGGACAAAAAGGTGGTTTGAACGTGCTGCCCGAACAGGC
>JANMUC010000033.1:0-1478 GCA_031391225.1 Deinococcales bacterium | reverse complement strand
GTGAACGGCAGCAAGCGCATCTTGACCAGACCCGCGACGTAGCTGACGCCGTGCATCTCGAGGTTTTGCGGTGGGGTACTGAATTTCACCTCGAGAATTTTTGAACCAATGTACGCCCGTCGCATGGCGCTTACTTTATCGTCGAGCACGATTTGCCCGTGGTTAATCACGATCACGCGTTTGGAAACGTGTTCGATATCGCCCGCGTCGTGGCTGGTCAAAAATACGGTCAAGCCCTGGGAAACATTCCATTCGCGCACCAAATCACGCAATTCTTGGCGTGCGATCACGTCCAGCCCAATGGTTGGTTCATCCAAAAATAAGACCTTGGGGTGGTGCAATAAACTTGCGGCAACTTCGGCTCGCATTCGCTGCCCCAAGGACAATTTGCGCACTGGCATCTCAAGAAACGCCTCGAGCTTAAAACGTTCTACCAGTTCATCGCGGCGTTTTTTAAACTCGAGCTTCGGGATGTTGTAAATTCTTGCCAGCAGTTCAAACGTGTCATTTGGCGGCAAGTGCAGCCACAATTGCGAACGCTGCCCAAAGACCGCACCAATCTCGAACGCCAGTTTTCCACGCTCGAGCCAGGGGACTCTGCCAAGAACGGTGGCGCGTCCACCGCTGGGGTGCAGAATGCCCGTCAGCATTTTGATGGTCGTGCTTTTGCCCGCGCCGTTCGGACCAATGAACGCCACACTCTGCCCCTCGAGCACCTTCAGGCTGATGTTGTCCACCGCCAGCACTTCGCGGTGTTCGCGTCTAAAAAAACCTTTGGGCACACTGAGGGCAAAATTCTTGCGCAACTCCTCGAGTTCGACTGCCACGTTTGCCATGCGTCCTCCTAAAACAAAAAATCCCCCGAAATCTTCGAGGGTTAAAGTATGCGCGATGCGAAAACGACCTCAACCCCCAGAAAAAACTGGAAGAATAAAGGCGGTCATGTAATGCACGAACATGCTCGAGTCTACACGATGTTTTGAGTTTGAGACTAGGCGTTGTGGCGTATTCGCTCGAGCCTCAAACCACCGGAATTTCAATGCTTTCCCAACCAAAGGTCAATTTCACTTGGGTTAATTTGCGCGGCATTTTCAAAGCCCTCGCCAGCGCAGGATCAAAATAATCTTTGAACATCGGCGGGCGGGCAAGCTCGAGATAACTTTTGATTTTTTCGTACGTGCCGCTCGAGAACAGTGCTTCGACCTCTTCGGGTCTGGTGCAGTGTTGAATGATGGCTGGAACGTGGGTGATGCCACTGGCGAGCAGTGCGGCGGCGCGGTGCGTACCGTTGTTCAGAATCAAGCGCCCGTCAAAGGAGGTGACCGCCAAGCAGTTCGCGCCCGGTCCTGCCACCAGTCCGACCACGCCTGCCGCACGTCCTGGCAACTGATGCCCCGTAACCTGATGCGGCTCGAGCAAGACTGATCCCAGAAAGCGCAAGTCGTTGGAGGGTGAAACGAAAACATAGCCGTTCTGGG
>JANMUC010000025.1:0-1565 GCA_031391225.1 Deinococcales bacterium | reverse complement strand
GTCGCTGGTTTTGAGCATAAACGGCACGACTGACGAGATCAAACCCGCCTGCACCACGTTTTTACCAGCGTGGCGCGACATGTAACGGGCAACCTCGCCGCCACCCATCGAGAAACCGATGATCGTGGCATCTTTTGCGTCAGTCGCCTCAATCACGGCAGCCAGGTCATCCGCCAAGGTGTCGTATTCATAGCCGTCCCAGGGTTGGCTCGAGCGTCCAAAACCGCGCCGGTCATAAGCGATTGCACGAAACCCAGCCTCAGCCAGTGCCATTGCGCCGTCGTCCCAAGTGTCGGCATTGAGTGGCCAGCCGTGCATCAAAATGACTGGACGACCTGTTCCCCACAATTTAACGTAGAGTTTCGTACCATCTTGGGTTTTTACGTAATCCATGAGTGCCTCCGATGTTTCGGGTTCTTGAAGCTTAAGCTACCCAGTACGGCTGTTGTGAAACTGAATTGAAGCTGTGCAAGAGCAAATCGCCCGTCAGTACAACACTTTCAAGACAAAATCCTCGAGATGTTCTCTCGAGGATTCTGTACTTCAGACTTTGATGGAAATTCACGGTTTTGGTACGGACAACTCGAGTGGGGAGGCAAGAGTTGCGCCAAGCATTTTCGGGTTGCTCGAACCGTAAGAACTTCAAACAGGGTGATATTCGATTTTGGGAGTCAAATACTGCATCCGAGGGATACAAAAAGTATTGTCCATATCGTCCTTTCTTTGACCTGCTTTGGTTGAAGAACAAAGCGTAACCCAAGGTTATTGCTGAGGCGTCATTTGAGCGTCATTTGTACAACTTTTGACCATTTCAAAGAGCAAATTCTCGAGGTTGAGGGTTTGTTGCTGACCATGAGAACCTCCCACTCAAACTCGAGTGGGAGGTCTTTGAAAACTTGGAATTAAAATTACTTAATCATGTACCAACCGAGGTTCGAAAGGGCGTTCCAACCACTTTCGCTGTAGTAAGGTTTACCACTGAAGCCCCAGATGCCTTCCGCCCACCCTGTTGCCGCCGTTGGTTTGAGGTTTAAGGCTGCGATGTAATGAGTGGCATCGCCTGTTTGCCGTCCAACCAACTCGAGGGCGGCGCTTGGTTGTGGCAGGTAAATGGCAACGTTTGGCATTTGAGGGTTTGCAATGTCCACCAGTCCGGCGGCAACACTGACCGCAAATGGTCCAGATTGTGAGGCATGTCCCAGGCTGGTGTAATTCATGTCACCAGCGCCAGAGTGCCAACCGTTTGCCCAACCGAGCGGTGATTTAAAGAGTCCCAAGTATGAGTAACCACCTTCACCAATGCCGAGCACTGGACGTTTGGACAGGCGGACGGCGTTGGCGGCAGCGCTGCTACCATTCCAGTTGTTCAAGTAACCCGATTCGGAATCGATCAAGATCAGTTCAAATTTTGAGATTGCGCCAATGTTGGTGTCGCTTAAAGTTGCGGCATCGAGCAGGGTGACATCAAAGCCTTTCTTCTCAAGACCCTTTTCGTACATTTCGGCTACGCTTTTCACTTTGGAGTAGACAATCGCCACGTGGTTTTTGCAAGCACCAGCAGGAAT
>JANMUC010000839.1:0-2899 GCA_031391225.1 Deinococcales bacterium | reverse complement strand
CAATCGCCTCAATCAATTTGGTACGGTGCGCTCGGGTGGATTCCGCCAGCGCTTCAGGAATCTCTTGCAACTCGAGCTTGCCGTTGTTGTAAACATAAGCTTTGTCGGCAAGCAGGTCGATCACGCCACGAAAATTGCTCTCCGAACCAATCGGAATGTGCGAAGCCACCGCCTGCGCCGAGAGTGTGTCATGAACGCTGTGCAACGCGCCAAAAAAATCCGAATGCTCGCGGTCAAGTTTATTGACCACCACAATGCGCGGCATGTTGAACTCATCCGCCGTTTTCCACACCCGTTCCGTCCCCACCGACACACCCGAGGTCGCGCTGACCACAATCAAACTCGAGTCTGCCGCCCGCATCGCCCCGCGAATTTCTCCGACAAAATCGGCGTACCCAGGCGCGTCCAGCAAATTCAAACTCGTGTCTTGCCAAGCCAAATTCAGCACGCTGGTCGCCACACTCATGCCACGTTTTTTCTCAGTTTCTGTATGATCGCTGGCAGTCGTGCCATCTTCGACGCGTCCCAGCCGATCTCGAGCGCCCGCTTTAAACAGCAAGCCTTCAACCAAACTGGTTTTTCCTGCGCCGTTATGACCGACCACCGAAACGTTTCTGACGCGCACAACAACCACCTCCTCGAGAACAAAGACGGGTTTGGAAACGCCGAACCGACAACAATCCCGACTTTGGTTTGAACGTCAAGATTGTGATTAGACCTCGAGTGTACACCTCAAGCGTTACATGGTGTTGGAATTAAAACCCTAACTTTCACCAAAACTTGGTGAATCTTTGCGCACTTGAAGCCCTCACTCGGCTCGTACCTCGCCACCGTCTTGACCATAAAACGCACCTAGCGGGCATGGTCGCCTCTCCCGCAAGCGGGAGAGGGTTAGAAAGGCAATATTTCGCATCTCGAGGTTTAAATTAATCTCCCTTCTCCCACTGGCGGGAGAAGGGGCGGGGATGAGGGTGGCGTGACCTACAGCACGTCTTTGGTCGTGCCCCTAGCTCTATAATTCATGTAATTCTTGCGAATTCTAAACGCGGTGTTCATCAGGCTCGAGATCGGTGAAAGGCTTTGTTCATAAGCTGGGAAGAACACTTTTTGCCCACCCAGGCGTTCTTTAAATTCGTAGACACCAAAGCTGTGCTTTTCGCTCGAGATGGTTTTGGGAATCCCGAACAAATCCAGGTACTTGTAACCTTTTGCCATGCCGTGACGAATCATGCCCCAGTAAAAACCGTTGCTGGCTTTCGGGTCTTTTTCGCCTTCCTTGCGCTCGAGCCGCGTGCTGCCGCCGTACAAGTAATTCAGGTCGTGCCCCAGCCCAATAATCAAACCACTGGCAAGCGGTACACCGTCGTAACGCGCCGTGATGATTGCGGCTTCACCACCAAATTTGTTGCATTCTTTCCAGACCGCCTCGTAATAATTTTTTTGGCGTTGCAGCAAACTCGAGCGTTGGTTGGTTTCGGAAAAGAGCGCCCAGAAGCTTTCAAAATCGTCCTCGAGTTGCGCGGTCACACCCAGTTTGAGGCTGGTGCGGGTGTTGCGCCGAGCCATTTCGTGCATGTTCTTAAAAAATTCGTCTTCGGGTTTGGTCAAGTCCAGCAAAATCGTGTGCTCGGGTTGAATGGTGCTCGAGTTTTTCCAGATGCCGTAACTTTCGGGAATGTTGCTGCCTGTGCCGTCGGAAAGCAGTGGAATCGGTGGTTCAATTTTGATGCTGACATCGCCCGCGCCAGCCCAAGCTTTCAAAGCTGCGCCAACATCCTCGAGATCAGCGAATGAATTCATGGCGGGACCACGCGGGCAGTACAAGAAACTGAGTCCCGTTTGTTTGCGGCGTAACACTTGCGCGGCGGCGAACGGAACGCCGTCACGCTCGAGTTTCAAACGGTGCGGCGTCCAACCGCTCACGCGGCGCACCTCACCGAAGCCCCAACCCTGCAAAGCGCTGTAATGCGAGAAACTGGTGACGAGTTGATTCCACTCGAGCGGGTCGGAGATGATGGTGGTGGTAATTCTGGAACGGCTCACGCTGGGATGATACCGCGAAACATTGAGGGGATTCTCATGGGGAAGGATTGATCTCGAGTTTTGGATTTTACGTTGAAGCTCGAGTTGAGATTTTACGAAGAATTGGAAGTTCAGTGTATGCCATGCCAACAGTCAAAAAAATTGTCAACGTCAAAAAAGTCCAGAGTGGAATTTTGAATGGTACAGGCGCGAACAAAAACCAATTTGCAATTCCAATGGTTATTGTGAGGTATTCAACCACGATTATCAAAACCACGAGTGAGACGCTGCGATTGCGTTGTAACAATTGACGACTTATTGAATCAAAAAGGAATCCAACCAGGAGAAACCCGCTTAATCCACCAAAGAACAATCTAAATACACTGGACAATGTTGGTTGATTCGCATCTACGTTTTTAAGTACCAGCAATATAAAACCTGTCCAAACCACACTGATCATAGCTTTTGCCCAAACACTTCGCTTTGATTCTGGTGAAAAACGCCTTACCTGATCTTTGGTTAAGTATTCACGTTCAAAGCCTCGAGCCGCAACTTTGGGCAATCCTAAGTCTTGAAGAGCCAAACTTTCAGCTTCGATGCTTGAGATTCCACGCGCTTCGTACTTCTCGAGGGAGGTTTGGTAATGGTCGGTAATTTCTTTGGTAATGCTGGCGATTGCTGTCGGTATCAGGTTTTTGGTCGCAGCAACAATCCATTGCTTGAGCGTAAAAATATTGGTAATTGATTCGCCGTCCTGTACTGTTTGAGGTAACATGCACCCCATGAGTCAGTCCACCATCGACCCTCGAGACGCGAGAATAGAACGTCTTGAACGGGTTGTGACTGAATTACAAACGAAACTCGAGAAAGCCGAACG
>JANMUC010000835.1:0-7414 GCA_031391225.1 Deinococcales bacterium | reverse complement strand
ACGTCGGTCATTTCGTTTCCGCGTTCGCCGCAACCCACGTACACCACAATATCGGCGTTACCAAACTTGGCAATGCTCTGTTGGGTGACGGTCTTGCCCGAACCGAACGGTCCTGGAATTGCCGCCGTGCCACCTGCGGTCAGCGGGAAGAGCACGTCAAGAATTCGCATACCAGTAAGGAATGGCAAGTTCGGATCGAGTTTGGTGTTCACAGGACGCGCTTTACGAACCGCCCAAGTGTGATACATCTTCAGTTCAGTTCCATCCTCGAGCGTCGCAATGACATCATCGAGCACGTACTCACCGGCGGGTTTCAGGGTTTTAATCACGCCCGAAGTGGTTGGTGGAACAAGAATTTTGTGAACAAAGCTGAACTCTGGAACTGTTCCAAGGCTCGAGCCGCCAGCCACAGTGTCGCCAACTTTGACGCTTGGGGTAAACGCCCATTTTGCGGTACGCGACAAGGATTTAACGTTGATACCACGGGCGATAAAGTCACCTGAGGCTTCACGGATTTTGTCGAGCGGACGTTGAATCCCGTCGAAAATACCGTTAAGCATTCCAGGTCCAAGCTCGACGGCAAGCGGCAAGTTGGTGGTGTAGACGGTTTCGCCCACGGTCAAACCGTTGGTGTCTTCGTACACCTGAACGAAACAAATGTTGCCGTCGAGACGAATAATCTCACCGACGAGTTCTTCAGTCCCGACGCGAACGATATCGTTCATTTTCGCGCCTTCAAGGTCTTCAACAAGCACCGCAGGACCGGCGATAGATTTAATTTTACCTGCCATTCTGACCTCCTCAAAAAAATTTCTTAAACATTCAAGCTCGAGAGAGCTTCATCATCTCGAGGTTCTCTCGAGCCTAAAAATCGGGTTTTGTTTACATCTTGATTTCAAAACCAATGGTGCTACGAACCAGTTCTCGCATGTACGCTTTTGCGTCTTGCCCTTCGGTGAATGCAAAGCTGAGGCTTGGCATTGGAAGCAGCACGGGCAAATCACGACCACGCATTTGACGCTCTAAGGACTTGGCTGGGTCAGAAAGCAGACTTTCGTCTACGGCAACCAAACCGTACTCGCCGCTCGAGATGGCGGTTTCCAGCACTTTGATGGCACTCGGAGCATCGTGTGCCTCGAGGACTTCAACACCCGCGAGCCTGAAGCCTGTGGCGGTTTCGCCGTCGGTCAGGACAGCCATTTTATAAGCCATTGCCGACCTCCTTGCGAAGTGTTTCGTTTGGAACGTTGTAAAACTTGCCCCTGGCGATCAAACGGGTCAGGGCGACCTCGTTTTCTTTTTCTTTCAAGTAACCAATGGTCACGCCCATACCGAGCGGGTCGCTGGCGTACAAGCGTTTGGCGTTTTTCAGCATCACATTACGCACGGCAGTTTCAGCACTCGAGAGGTCGCCCCCAGCCTCGGCTACACCCGCGAAGGTGGTTAAACCCTCGAGTCCACCGTTGCCGGTGGCAATTTGGGTAAAGCGCGTCAGACCAACTTCGCTGCTGCCGCCTTTTAAAAAGTATTTCTCGAGGTCGGTCGTCCGACCCTGAGCTTTGAGTTTAAACGCGGTCAAAATGTTCGCCCCGTCAAGCTCGCGGCGCAAGTACGCTTTGAGGGTGCTCGAGTCGGCTTGGGTGGTGGCGGTCATGTAATAGGCGGTATCGAGCGCGACTTCAAACGCCAGCAAATCGCCGTCTGAAGCCAATTGCGTCACGGCTTTACGAAACGCGCTGGCAAGTGGCGTACCGGACAAGCCAAGCACGCCCGAGAGCGCGTTCAGGTCGTTGGCACTGGCAAGACTGGCGAGCACACTGGGTTTGAGTGTTCCAGCAGGAACTAAACTCGCTTCAATGTCATCGCTGCTGCGGTTCGAGAATTTTCCTCGAGCCACGGCTTTTAGGTTTAAGAGATCATAACGGGCGAACAGCAAGCCAATGTCTTTGCCAGCCGAACCGTCCGCCATGCCGACCACTTTTTGGGCACTCGAGTAAAAGCTTCTTGAAAGCGCTTTATCGAGTTGCGCCAACCCCGCACCCTGCGCGGTGGCATCGCCCAAATCTGCGCCCATGCTCGATTCGGAAAGCACCCGCAAAAACTCGCCGTAAGAGGTGGCATTGAGCGCCTCGTCAAGTTTTTTCGTGACCAAGCCAGCGTGCATGGCACGAAGTCTAGCGTTGATGTAAGCAAAATTATCGGGCATCTTGCCCCTTAACTTCCCAGGACGCGTGCCACGTCACCAAGGAGAGATTCCTTGGCTCGAGCAAGACGACCCAATAACGTGTTGGTGACAGAGGTTGAACCCGTCGTGGCAAACGCCCGCACACCCGTTTGGATGTCGGGGTTGGCGGTGACAGGCACGTTCAAACCAAGATTTTTGGCAACTTCGGAAGCATTGGCAAGATCGTTCGGGTGAACCTCGAGCTTCGAGATTTCACCCATCGCGCCCTGAACCTCTTTGATCAACTTCTCGAGCACGTTCTTGTACTCGGATGAGGTTGCAAAGTTTTTCAGTTCGGTTTCGGCTTGCGAAAAGGCGCTCGAGGTTGCCTCATGGTTTCCAGAGAGACGCAAGGCTGCCGATTCGAGATCGGCGGCGCTTTTGGCACGCACTTGTGCAACCACCAATTCATTCTCGAGCGCACGTTTACGTCCGTCGAGAATGCTTTTGGCTTGCTCTGTCGCGGTTTGCACGATGCTATCGGCGGTCGAGCGTGCCGCAGCCAAGATGGATTCCACCTCGGCTTGGGCTTCGCTTTCGAGCAATGTGGCAAGTTCAGCCATGATCAGTCCTTACTTGATGGCGCTTTGGAAGAAGATCACCACGAGGAAACCGAAGATAACCAAGGTTTCTGGAATGACGATGTAAATCAAGAGTTGACCGAACAATGAACGGTTCTCGGCAACTGCGCCTGCGGCGGCAGCACCGATGTTTGATTGTGCGATACCCACGCCGAGCGCAGCCAAACCGAGTGCCAAACCTGCGCCGATAGCGACCAAACCGCCACCGAGTGAAGTGCCTGTGGTGGCAACAGCATCTCCTTCGGCAGCAAAACCGAGTGAACCGAGGGCGAGAACCAACAACGCGATCAAGAATCCGTATTTCTTCATAAAGCCTCCGTGTCTTGCACCGTTCGGTACAAGAGTTGTGAAATTTTCTTACTGCTTGACTGGTTGAACCAAACGAGCGAATGGCTTGTACGCCTTACCGCTTTCGTCATAAAACCCAAATTTTGTGAAAAACTCTGCGTAATGCAAACGCAAAGGTTGCAAGATGTGACCAATAATTGTGAAGGTAATGGCGAATAGATGTATAAAACTTGCCACGACAATACCGATAATCAACCCAGGCAAGCCAATGCTCATGCCCAAATTCCAGCCCAAATCCGTGGCAAGGTTCGCCAAGATTGCGCTCGAGAGACCGACAGCATAAAGTCGCAAGTAACTGAGGATATTGCCGCCATTGGACATAATTTCAATCGGCATCATGCCGCCCGTCACGGCGTTTTTGCGCATGACCATAATCATACCAAAGACAAAGATCGCCGCACAAACCAGCGCAATAATGTTGATAAAAGCGGGTGAGCCAGGGTTGCGGTAGCCGTAAGCAAAGACCACCAAACCGAGCACGCCAAAGAACATGCCCAAACCTTCAAAAGTGTGCATTTCGTCGTGGTGTTCGCGTCCTTTGATAAAACGCAGCGCCCAGCCGCCCAAAATTTGAAGGATGCCAGGAATAAGCGCCAGAATCATCATCAGACCAGCCAAGGCAGGATCAACACGATGGATTAAAATTGGAATCAAACCTGTCTCTGAATAACCAGGCACAAAAAACAAGCCTAAACGTTCGCCCAGCGTGCCAAAGATTTCGCCGAAAATAAAGCCGAAGAAAATACTCCAACCCGCCATCCAGAACAAAATTGTTGCCACATCGCCCAGTGGTTTTGGTGGAACGTTCATGCCCAATGCGCCCAAATCAAGGTTTTTACCTGCTCTGGACATATTGCGTAAAAAGAATCCTAAACCCAGCGACACCAAACCAAACCCGATGTCACCAATTACAAAACCGAAGAACAACGGAAAGCAAGTTGCCAGAACCCAAGTCGGATCAAACGCCCCATACGCAGGCGGCGCGAACATTGCCAACAAAAGTTCAAACGGTTTAAAAACCGAATTATTCTCGAGCTTGACCGGCACATGATGCGCGTGATGGGTCGGGGCGTCCTCGAATTGGTAGACAACCTGACCTTTTAAGGGCGCAAGTGCCATTTCCAAACCGTATTTGTTCTTGTTCGGAACCCAACCGCGCATGGCAAAACCGTACTTGCCTGCAACGCTCGAGCCGACCGTATCAAAACGGGCGATCTCGTCACGCAACTCGAGACGGGCAGCCGAAAGAGCGCCGGCGTGTTCGCGTTGAATGCGTTGAATACCGTCGTTGATGCCTTGCAATTCTTCTGGAGCAGTTTTGGCACGATCAACCATCAGGTTGCTGGCATCGAGGAAATTCATGCCCTCAAACTTGCCAGCCAAACGCACCTCTGCCAGACCAGCCCGTGAAAGCGCAGCTCGAGCATTGGCGGTATCTTCTTTTTTGACCGCTAGCAAACCCGCCGTGGTGTTGCCAGCCGGTTTGTGACCCGAAGCGAATGGAACGTTCGCGGTTTTTAGTGTGCCCTCGAGTATGCCAAGTGTTGCCAGGTTAGCGGCATCGTTTGGTTTGTCGAGCGTAAAACCGAGCACTGCCACACGTTCAGATTTGGCAAGCGTACCCGCCAAATCTGCCAGTGAACGCGCCACCGCATTTGAAGTGTTGATCGTGGCAAGTTCGTTCACCAGATCGGCTTTTTCTTTTGCCAGCACATCCACACGATGCCCAACCTCCTCGAGAAAGCTGCCCATATCTGGGATACTTTTGAGTTTGTTCGCATCGGGCGCGACATCGGTCATACCGATTGCGGCAAGTGCCGATTCTGTACGCGCCAATTGACGCTCGAGAATGGCTTTGCGTTCGGCATCTGCGCCTTGTAATACAGCACGTGGCAATTCTGAAGACTCGAGCGGGTCAATATGAACCACGCCAGCGTCTTGTAATGCCCTGGCAACCTCGAGTGAATCGCGTTTGCGCCCAAGAATTAAAACTTGGGACATCTCGGCAATCATAATTTAGCCCCTAAAATCATGCCCAAAATCATGGAAGTACCCGTCCTACGATGGTTTTGACCGCATCGGCAATTTTGCCCATCGCGGCTGTTTTGGCGGTATCGGCTGCCGCACGAGCAGTCGCAACGCCAGATTCGAGAATATTCTTCTCTTCGGCTGTACGTCGTGTGTTGTACTCATCGCTGAGTGCTTTTGCGTCGCTTTCTGCCTTGGCGATTAATTCCTTGGCTTTTTGCTCTGCGTCGGCAACGATTTTTGCTGCCTCGACTTTCGCCACTTCGACTTTGCTCGAGAGCGCCTGTTCACGTTTGACGAGTTCGTTCAGAACCCCTGTTGAAGACTCCAAGCCCTTCCTCCCTTCCATGCCCGAGTATGCGTGTCGCAGTACGGGTTTTGCTGAATTTCCGTAAGCATTTTTTCGACACTAAATCCCAGAACTTACGTCCTGGAGTTAAAAAGAAGCTGTACGGTTATTTTAAGAAAAGTGCGTGCAGGCAAACCTGTACGCAACCCTGAGAATCCTAGCACATCAAAGTCAAGCTATTAAAGCCCAAATCAGAGGATGCTTGACTACAGTTTTCTCGAGATGGGGCGGGGCATATGCCTCTTGGGTGTTGTCCCTGGACATGGAACACTGTAATCAGTGAACGTGAGGTTTCTTTCACGTTCGAGAACCCACTTTAAACGTTTTGCACCAGCCCGTGATTCACGGCATTCCGGCAACCGTTCGTTCCCTCGAGACAATCCCACGTGCCAAAAGCGTGTGAAACTGGCTCGAGAAGAGTACAATGTTGAACTCGAGCGCCAAAAGGCGCACAAGGGTACGACTCGAGCGCCAAAGAGCGCTCATAGTTTGCTGTAAGCACGCTTTAACAAAAAGCGTAAGAAAGAAGGATCAGTATGCCACGCAAGAACATTGACGAAACTGCCGTCAAAGCAGTCATCAACGAAGCACCAATTACCGTAAGAAAACCCCGCAAACCAAAACTGGTTGAAGTTGCACCCGACCAAAGCGACCTCGAGGATGACCAGATCGCCGCAAGCCAAGATGACAATGCCAAATACGTTCTGGCAACCGACGAAGAAGCCGCGACGCTCGGCAGCGACGAACCAAGCGGTGTCGAAATTCAACTTGGGTTGTTAACCGCCCGTATTGAAGAACTGAACGCCCTGGTGCGCAACCTGGCGAAGAAAGTTGAAGAACGCGGCAGTAGCGACGCTAGACCCCCACGCCGCGATGACCGACCAAGCTCAGACCGTCCAAGCCGCGATTTTGGCGACAGACCAAAACGCGATTTCGGCGATAGACCAAAATTTGGTGATCGTGACTCGAGACCCCCACGCCGCGAATTTGGCGACCGACCAAAATTCGGTGGCGGCGATGACCGACCAAAACGCGACTTTGGCGACCGACCAAAGTTTGACCGTGGCGGCGGCAGTGACCGACCAAGCGGAGACCGCCCAAGCTCAGACCGCTCCTCGAGCAGTGACCGTCCGAGCCGTGGCTTTGGACGCGACGGCAATGAGCGAAGCGGCGGTTTCAAACCACGCGAAGGTGGATTCTCACCACGTGGCGGCAGTGACTCACGCGGTGGCAGTGACCGTCCATCAAGCGGCGACCGTGGCGGATTCCGTCCCCGCGAAGGCGGCAGTGATTCACGCGGTGGAAGCTCGAGTGGTGGAGGATTCCGTCCACGCGAAGGCGGTAGCAGTGACCGTGGCGGTTTCAAACCACGCGAAGGCGGTTCATTCAACCGTGATTCTTCCTCAAGCAGCCCACGCACCGAGGGCGGCTTCAAACCGCGCGAGGGCGGATTTGCACCCCGCGAAGGCGGCAGCGAACAACGCGGTTTTGGCAAACGCAAAGACCACGGATTTACCAGCCGTGACTCGGGAAGCTCGAGCGCCCCAGGCACGACCACGCGCCGGAACAACGACGACGATTAAGTTTTAAACTCGAGCCAGCCGTATTTCTGCTCTCATCCCCGACTTCTTGACCATAAACATGCACCTAACGAGCATGGTCGCCCTTCTCTCAACATCGAGAGAAGGGAGTTTTTTGATATTTAGAGTGGCGAGAATGTGAGGCTCGAGTTTTTTAGGGCAAGGCTTTTTCGATCATTTGAATTTCTTGGTCTGTGGGTTTTCGGTAATCTAACCAAGCCATGATTGAAAGCTCGAGCGCCCATTCTTCATTGATTGGACAAAATATAGACCCAGCTTCGTCACGCCAATGTTGAATTGAATC
>JANMUC010000802.1:0-15269 GCA_031391225.1 Deinococcales bacterium | reverse complement strand
AAATTGAAAAAAACCTCGTCTGGCATGGTTAAAAACGCCGTCAAGCACAATTTTAATGCCGTTTGCGTGCGCGGTTTTCAATAGATAATCAAACGCCTCCAGACCGCCCAGCATTTGATCGACGCAAAAATAATCGTGCGTGTGATACCGGTGATTGCTGGCGCTGCGAAAAATAGGGCAGAGGTAAATCGCGTTCACCCCAAGCTCGAGCAAGTACGGAATCTGCTCTGCTACCCCGTACAAATCCCCACCCTTGTAGCCGTGCGGTGTTGGCAGGCTGTCCCAAGGCTCGAGGTGCGAAAGCGTTTCGAGCCGAGCCGATTTGGCGAAACGGTCTGGAAAGATTTGGTAAAACACGGCGTCGTTGATCCAAGTTGGTGGCAATTCGGGTTTAAGCATGAACTCGAGCATACCCAAATTCAAGGGCGTTTTGTATGGTTTTTAACGCTGACAAACCCCAGTCTAGTTTTTTAGAAAGCAAGTGAATCTCGAGCATTTTAAAAGCGCGTTAAATCGTTGGTTGCGTCATAAAAAAAGAGGAAAGAAATGACAGATGTCAAATCGTTCCTCTGCACCAAAGAATTAACCCAGTCGTGCATCACGCAACGACTTAAGCTGTGTTACCTTCAAGCCTTCGGGAACGCTTGGGAGCGGACGTGAGGAAGAAGGAATGAATAGGGCATTGAGACCAGACGCCAGAGCGCCTTGCAATCCAGTTGGACTGTCTTCAATGGCTATTGCCACAGCACGATTTTTTTCGACCTGAGCACGCGAAATGCCCAAGTTATAGAGATTGGGAAAAGGTTTTGCAGCCTTGTACCCAGTCTCGAGGTCATCAACGGCGACGACAAATTGAAATAAACCTTTTAAACCGTCGCGGTCTAACAGGTCGTTAATTCGGGCTTGGTAGCCAGAACTAACGATTCCAATTTGTCGTCCCGAAGAGACGGTGGACAGTAGAAACCAATATGCACCATCGCAGAGCACGGCATCCTTACGGACGGCAATGTACTCTGCAAATGCAGATTCATCTGGTTCCCAACCCCGAAGAAGTGCGTACTGATGAGACGGTGGAACATCCGCAGCCTGACCCGAAGGCAAGTCTGCGATGGACATTCCCAGTGAAGCATACTCGCGGGCATAGTATGCACCCCGAGCTTCTTCGGTGGTGTACAAGGTCTGATCGAAGTCAGACAATACCCACAAAATTGTGGGTGTGCCTACAACGCTCCAAACCATTGTACGGGTGATCCAACCAACAAACAATGCCAGTTGAACCACCAGAACGGTCAATAATCGACGCATAAATCAAACTCCAATAAATGAATAGAAAGTCTCGAGCATCAAATCTCGAGCACCAAAAAGATAAGTGTGGTTAATTCTTAATTTTCAAGGTGCTTATCAAAGAGAAACTCTGAGACTGTTCAAGTCAACTCCAAAAGCACAAATGCGGGCGGTAAAATTGCACTAAAAAATTGTAGGGTTGATGCGAGTTCATAACTGCAAAACTGGTAATGCTCGAGTTTCGATAGCAGGCTTGAAGGTGCAAAAAAAAACTAAGAAATCCGGATGGATTTCTTAGTTGAAGTACCTACCTAATTAAATCAGGCAGAATACTTTTGAAGCACGATGGTTGTTGAAATTAATCCCAACAACATAATCGCCAGAGCAGCCCACAGCATAGGATCACGAGCAGCAGGGTTATTGACCCAGCCGAGTGAGAAACCGAGAAGATTCTGAGCAGGAATAACGCGGAGGAATAACTGCACCACTGGTTGGGCGCAAATAATCACTGAGAACGTTACCAAAGCTGGAACTTCGGCTAGAAGTAAGAATTTTGTCTGTAATGCTGCTATGGCAAACAGAGCGATATGCCCAGTTGCGGCAGTACAAACCATTCGTACCAATAGAGGTAAAGCACCCTCGAGAGTTGCTCCTGATGCGACTAGAGACTTGAAGGTATCCAATCCTGCGAACAAAATCGCAGAAGGAATATCGGCAAGTACAACTGCAATCACATAGATTGCAACAACCAGAAAATTGAAAACCATAAAAATAAACTGTGAATTGTGGACACAACCCTTTATGTCAAAAACAATCGGGGTTGTGTCTAAAGTATAGTCCTGTGCACTTTAGAATGGATGGCAAAACCACGCTTTTTGCGCACGTGCAAAGAGAAACCTCGTGTTCAAAAATTGAAGCTCGAGTCAATCAGTGTTGAAGCTCGAGTTGCACGGTTTGTTGCATTTGGGCTTCGGCAAGCGTGTACACCCGTGGGAATGTGGACACGGCAAGCGACGCGGTGGCAATGCCTGTTTTCACGCACACCTCGAGCGATTCGCCAAGCACCAACTTGGACAAGTAACCTGCGTTGAAGGTATCACCAGCGCCGATGGTATCAACCACTTCAACTTTTGGCGCAACGCAATGCCCGAAAGAATCGGCTTGATACCAACTTGCGCCGCTCGAGCCTTGTTTGACGACCAAAACTGCGTTTTCTGGCATTCTGTCTTGCAGCGCTTTGCAAGAGGATTTAAAATCGATTTGAGCGCCCCAGTTGAAGGTTTCGATTTCGTTAATTAACAAGTGATCAACATACGGCAACCAAGCGTTGGCTTCGTCATGACAGACCGCCCAACCCTCTGTTGCCCAGCCTGTGTCAAGCACAATGACCAAGGAACGCCTTCGGGCTTCAATCAGCAACTCGAGGAACTGAGCACGTAACCTGGGCAGTACAAACACGCCCAGCAGCAAAAGCACATCGCCAGGTTTGGCAGTCTCGAGGCAAGACAGGACGTGTTCTATTTTGAACGCCTCGAGGTGTCCCAGGTGCGAGAAGAACGTGCGTTCGCCGTCGGGGTGAACAATGCCAACAGTCAGTGCAGTGTTGGTCTGGAACGACCAGATTTTTCCTGGAATGTCTTTGAACGAATCTTGCAACCACACGCCAAGCGCATCTTGACCAGATGCGGCAATCAATTGAAACGATGCACCGAGGGCTTTTAATGCCAGCGCAGCATTGCCAGCCGCGCCGCCAGGTCGCCATTCCATGTGCGGCAAGATGACTTCAGTGCCGACGGTGGGCCAGGGTTTTTGTGAACCCATGATTAAGTCCAGGTTGACGTTACCAACCACAAAAATCTGGGTCATTAACGCTCACCCGTGATCTTGCTCGAGCGCCTTGGTAGTCCAACAGATTCGACGCGTTTGGCGGCAAGTTTAAGCAGCAATTCTTGCAATGTCGGTAAGACTGCAACTGCCGCAGCTAAACCTTGCAAGGCTGGAAAGCGAAATTGCACCGCCCCAGCAATTTCTGGACTGCCACTGGGGTCAATCAAGGTGGGTTTCACTCCAGCCGCCAGACAAGTATTGACCAAAGATTCGGTCAGTTCGGCACTTTCACCGCCCGCCCGCAACAAGACCACACCAAGTCCAGGCTCGAGCAACTCGAGTGGTCCGTGACGAAATTGCCCACCCTCGAGTGCCAAACTTGGAATCCGAGCCAGTTCGGCAGCGTGCAAGGCACTGACTTCGGCAACGCCTTGCAACTCGGCACGACCACTGAACACCAGTTGCTTGGCGGAGCTTAGCGTCTCGAGCGCCAACTGAATGCTGAGGTGATCCACTGGTATTGGATTGGCAAGCAATTCACGAAGTGCGGTTTGCGCCACACCCAAAGCCTCTAAAATACAGGCGTGTAAAACCAGCGTCACCATCAAACTTCGCGTCGCCGCAAAACCACGTTCAACCCCACCGACGCCAATCAAACTTGGCACGGCTCGAGCCAGGGTGCTCTGGGAATTCATGGTCAACCCAAAAGCGTTTGAACCAGCGCGTTCGAGGTAACGGATCGCCTCGCCAGATTCACCGCTTTGCGAAACGATCAATTGAACATTTTCGCCATTTGGAATTGGCGAGTACAAAGCCTCTGATAACGGTACGGCAAAAGCTTGAAACCCACAAGCGCGGTACACGCTCTCGGCAACCCGATTGGCGTAATGTGACGCGCCCATACCAAACATCAGCAAGGGACGTTTTGACTCGAGCAACGCCGCCGCAATTTGCTTGGCGACAACAATATTTTGATGGCTTGAAAGTGAAAGCAAACTGTCTTGATGTTGAAGCGCCCGCTCGAGTTGGATCAGGTCTAAGGCGCTTTGTTGGGTGGGACTGAATTCAATGGTCATTGGCATGGATTTTCAACTCTCTTTGAGACGACAGAATCTAAGGCTCGAGTTGTATTTCTCGAGCAAAACTGGAAAATGTTTGGGGTTAACCTTTAACGCTGCCGCTGGTCAGTCCGCTCATCAGACCTTTTTGCAACAAGAAACCAATGATTAAAGGTGGCACGGCAGCCAGTGCGCCTGCGGCACAAATCAGACCGTAATCCACCGCCCGACCCGCCGCAAAATCGGCGATGGCAATCGGTAAGGTTTTGGCATTGACGTTGCTGGTAAAAATAAGGGCGTAAAAAAACTCGTCCCAGCCCAGCAAAATAGCCCAGACGACGGCGGTTGAAAGACCGGGCAAAGCCAGAGGAATCACAATGCGGTACAACACCGCCCAACGGTTTAAACCGTCAATCTGAGCGCTTTCTTCAATCTCGAGCGGCACGGCATCGAAATTGGTTTTGAGTAACCAAGTCGTGAACGGCGTTAAAATAGTGCAGTACACCAACGCCAGACCAAATGTGGTGTTTAATAAATGCAGCGCGGAGAGCAAACTGTACAAGGGTAGCACCAGTGCCACCGGCGGAACCATGTAGGTTGCCAGCACCGCGTACAACAAATTGCCACGAATGCCTTTGGAACGTGAGAAACTGTACGCCGCAGGAATCGCCACCATGATTGACAGGAACGTCGCGCCAAGGGTAATCACCAAACTGTTACGCATGGCAGCAAGAAATTCTGCGCCAGCGCCGCCAGGTTGGAGCAATGCCGCGTACCTCGAGAGATCAAGTTTGTTCGGCAACCAACGCAGCGGTAAATCCGTTAAATCACTGTTGCTCGAAACGCTCGAGATGAACAACCAAACCACTGGGGCAAGCGTGGCAATCACGAATAAAGCCACCGCGCCATAAATTAAAAAAGCGTTGAGTGCTCGAGTTTGACGGGCTTTTAAAGAAACACGTTTTTTTTGTTTCGGGCGCAATGTTGCTGTGCTCATGGTGAACCCTTGATGTTTCATGAAATTTTTTCCTGACGGCGCAGCAAGACAATGTACAACGCAATTAGAACAGCGCTGATCAAAACAACAATGTAGGCATAAGCCGCGCCGCTGCCGGCTTGCAATTTACTGAACGCCTCTTGATACACTTCAAAACTTAAGGTGCGCGTGCTGTCCGCCGGACCGCCTCGGGTCATGACGTAAATAATGTCAAAGACTTTCACGGCTTCAATGGTTCGCAGCACAATCACTACGGTTAAAGCTGGAATAATGCTGGGCAGGGTAATCTTCCAAAATTGATGCCAAACCGAAGCGCCGTCCAAACTCGAGGCTTCGTACAATTCTAAGGGAATCAATTGCAGCGCCGACAATGCCACCAGCGCAACGATAGGGTAATTTTTCCAAACATCCGCCAATATAATCATGTTCATGGCAATGTCAGGATCACCAAGGTACGAGCGGTACTCGTTTAACAAATGCAACTGGGTTAACAGCGCGTTTAAAGCACCAAATTCTGGATTGTAAATCCAACGCCACATGATGGCATTGACCACCGTCGGTAAAGCCATCGGTACAATCAATAATGCCCGAATAAACGCCCGTCCTTTAAAAGCTTGATTGAGCAGCAACGCCACCAACAAGCCCAAAATCAACTCCAGACCAATGTTGACAATCACAAAATAAGCCGTGCGTACAGCCGAGGCTTGAAACGAAGGATTGGTCAATGCTGCAACATAATTTTGAAACCAAATCCAAGCGGGCGTGACATTAAAAGC
This sequence comes from Deinococcales bacterium, assembly GCA_031391225.1. GTDB lineage: Bacteria > Deinococcota > Deinococci > Deinococcales > JAAFIG01 > JANXTZ01. The sequence continues at coordinate 9,327 of JANMUC010000802.1, read as the reverse complement.
GGTCAGTCGCGCATCGGTAAAACTAAGGTACAAAGTGCGAACCAGTGGGTAGCCAATAGCGCCCAGCACAATGGTCAGTGCCGGTAAAAGCATCAACCAGGCGGTACGTTGATCGTGTCGTTGAGTCACAAAAACTTGCCTTTCGCTTGCTCGAGACTGACCTACAAATTGAATTGGGTTTTTCGCGTCGCTCGAGCAAGCTGTACACGAATTGATTCTGGTTTGAATTTAAGAACTCGAGCTTGGTTGTTTAACTGCTCGACACGAAAAGTTGGAGTTGCTTTCTACCCTCATCCCCGACCCTTCTCCCAACATCAGGAGAAGGGAGCTTTGGTGTTCTACACGTATGGCTCTAGGTCTTGCTTTTCCTTCTCCATGCGGGAGAAGGTGGCGCGAAGCGCCGGATGAGGGCTTCAGGTGAGGCTCAGCACATTTTCTTACGTGCAAAACGGGTTTTGTAGTTTGTATTTCAGAAACAAGCCAATTTACTTCAAAGCTGCAATTTGCTTGGCAGCACCCTCGAGCGCATCTTGCGCCGAGACTTTTCCAAGAATGGCTTCTTGTAATGATTTTTGCAAAATGGTGCTGAACTCGGCGTATTTGACCACGGTAGGACGAGGGTACATTGCGGCAATTGAAGTCTTGGCGGCTTTCACCACAGACTCTTGTCCTTTGGTCACAACAGGGTTGTTATAAGAGGTTTTCCAGATTGGCAATGACAACGTGGCGTACTTGTTTTGCACGCTTTGCGAGGTGAGCAGGCTAATAAATTTCCAGGCTTCATTTGGGTGCTTGCTGCCACTGGTAATACCCAAGCCCATCGAACCGTTAACGGCGCTGACTTTTGAGCCACCCGTTGCGCCTGGGGCTGGCACAATTCCGACTTGACCGACCACTTTGGATTCGTTCTTGTCTTGCGTCAGGTTGTACATGTAGGTCCAGTTCAATGCGAACGCAGCTTGACCGCTCGAGAAAACACGGCGTACATCTTCCTCGAGGTATTCTTTGGAGTTCGGGTTGCTGACGCCACGCTTCAAGGAATCAACCATAAACTCGAGGGCTTTCAAACCGCCACCTTTTTGGAAGGCGGGTTGATCGTTCGCGTCCAAGAAGCTGCCACCGAAGGCTGCCAGGTACATGGTGTAATCGGCAACCAAGGCTTCGGCTTGTGCCCAGCTCGAGACGAGCGGGTACTTGACCAAACCTTTTTTCTTGATGATTTCGGATTGTGCCAAGAGTTGTTGATAGGTTCTTGGTGGGGCTTTAATGCCTGCTTTTTTTAGGATGTCGGTGTTGTAGTACAGGTATTTGGTGTCCAAAATCCAAGGCAAACCGTAATACTTGGATTTGTACTGCACGGTGGTCCAAGCGCCTGGGAAAATTTTCTTGATGTCAGTTTTGTTAATGCGTGATGAAACGTCCAGCAAGAAACCGTTGTTGGCGTACTCGGCTGGCCAGATGGTATCAAACAAAACAACGTCGTAACCGCCACTGGCTTGAGCGGCAATGGTTTTGTCGCGCAGTGATTCGTAAGGCACAAACTCGAGGTTGACTTTAACGTTGGGGTTGGCTTTTTCAAATTCTGCGGTCATACTTTTAACGTCATCTTCGCTGTAAGCTGCTTGTTTCATAAAAAGTGCGTTCAGCGTAACGCCCGATTGTCCTTTTGAAAGGCTGGTCAACGCCACGCCTGCCAGCGCGAACCCAAATGCCACTGCGTACCGAATTGCTTTTTTCATACTTGCCTCCTGGCGATGTCGCCTTAAGAAAATTTGAAGTTAGAACCTGCGCTCGAGATTAGAAAAGAAAATCAAATTGGGGTTAAATCAAAGCCAGTAACTCGAGTTGGGCGAGCCGCGCAGATTGTAAGAATGCGCCCCGAACAGTGCCTTCGTCTTGGTAGTGGCTGGCGCTGACGGTCACGGGTTTGAGCACAAATTTGCGGATTCGATCTGCCACGTTCAGCGTCGCCGCGCCGCCCGCCTGTTGATGCACCAAGAACAATTCCAAATCAAGCACCACCGCAACCACACTGCACACTTGCGCCAATGCCAATTCTCGAGCCTCGAGCGGTAACTCTTCGACGGAGGAGAGCTGCCCTTTGTGCGACCAGCCAATCAATGCCAGTTCGCCGGCTTGCCCCGCTGCGCCTTTGTACAACTGACCTTCAATAATTAAGCCCAGCGCCACACCGCCACCGCGTTCGCTGAGCAGCGCAAAATTCTGAGAGTTTGTCCCTGCGCCCTGTTCAAATTCGGCAAGGGTTGCCAGGTTGATGTCGTTCTCAAATTGAATTTGAATCTTGGTTTGTTGCGCCCAAGTTTTAATCGTGGTTGCGTTCAGTTCGGGCAAACGGTTCGGACTCGAGATTTCACCGTCCAAGGTTACTGGCGCTGGGACTGCCATCACCACTTGACGCAACCCCCCGTTTGGTTGCTCGAGTTGAAGCTTTTTGAGGGCGTTTAAAACGGTTTTGGTGATGTTCTTACTGTCTTTAACTTGGTGTGACTCGAGTTGAGTTTGTTTGCCGCTCAGGTCGCCGTACAGTACGTGTACAGCATCGGTTTGAATGTCGATGCCAACGACAGTGCCCGCTTTTGGGTGCAATTCAACCAATCCTGCTGGGCGTCCTGTGCCGTTGCCAGCTTTGGTGGTTTCGATCAGAAAGTTTTCTTGAATCAGGCTGTTCACAATGCTGGTTGTGGTGACTTTTGATAATCCTAGTGCAACTGCAATATCGGTTCTGGAGAGGTTTTCGCCGTTCAGCAACAAGCCCATGACCCGTTCTCGGTTGTGGTGACGCAAGTTGTGAACGATGGTCATGGCTTGCTCCTGGGCAGTTCGTTAAACGAGTTAATTAAATTAATTAACGAAGTATATTGATGAATATTAGAATTGTCAAGAGGGGTTTCATAACAACCAAAAACGTCGTGAGGCACGTTGCTAACCTTCGCAAAAGCGCCTCAGGTCACTGGTAGTGCACCTCAAAAACCGATTCAAAACAGCAGGTAAGGTCAGAAAACTCGAGCGGGTAAAACAAAGCTTAGGATTTTTGCAATCGCAACCCATTGATAATCTTGCCTGCAACGGCAGTGGTTCAAGATAAACGATCATTTCTAACTCTCGGATTTGATTGGGATCTAAAATATTTGAAATCTAAAATATTCGTTTCTTAAAATAAATTTTAATTACAGCCTTCGATGAAAACCTCGAGGGGCTTTTTGATGCTGCAACACAAGAAGTATTGAGTTTTGAGGCTCGAGCTTTGGGTTGACTGATTTGAAAGTGCTGATGTGCAAGATGCAAAAAGGTAAAAAAAAACCATCAAACAACACACAAAGTGTATTGTTCGATGGCTTACAGCAAAAGCATCTTGACTGCTTTTTAATAACAGCATTTAACGATAGGAAGACCTAAAGTTAAATGCTGGGTTGAAGAGGGAAGACCCTAATCAACACTTAAGATGTAGGCGCTGCGAGGAGGTAGAACTCCATGCAGACGACCATCTTTGATGGTGAAAACAAATGGAATTACTTGACCGCAAAGGTTGCGTAATAGACAAGATTCACCGAAGTGATCCGAAAGTTGAATACCGCCTGCAAGAGTCTCAGCGTTAACTGAAGAATCCCACAAGTTGGCAACAACTAAAACGGGAGTATTGGAATCCAGACCGCGAATGTATGCAAATACACCAGAGCCAACATAGCGCTCATCGTACCAGCCAGACTCGAGGGAGGCGTAATTGGCTCGAGCAAAATTTAACTTTCGCAAGAGTTTGAGAGTAGGCGTACTGGACGGAGGAGTCCAAATAACGCGGTTACTGGTAGGCATAGGAGGTTTGCGTTGTTCACCGCGAACACCCCAGCCTTGTGCAAGTATATCAGTTCCGTAAAGCACCGCAGGGGGGCTTACAAAACCGTATAAAAGCACGAGCATTAGATGTACGCGTTCAGTAGCCGCAGCTTCTGAATTGCCTCCTTCTAACGCCATAGTCATAGCACGTTCGGTATCGTGGTTATCCACAAAACCGACGCTCTGGACGTTGTTGTCAACCAACAGTTTTTGAGTGGCAGCAATGCGACTCACATCAGGGCGATTACCCGAACGAGACGCTTCCTCTTGCACTGCAAAGTGCCAAGGATGCCCGGTTGAGCCATAACCCATTTGCCACATCACCGTATGCCCGCCAACTTCGAGACCATGATCGTCACAGAAGATGTTGCCAGCGTAATTTTCGCCGAAAGCTGGAAAATCGTCTCCAAGAAGAGGAAATCCTGCCAACGGAGAATAATTCCGAAGGTATTGTTGGTAGAAAGTACCACAGTGCATTAAGGCATCAATGCGGAAAGCATCGAACCCAACGCTGATGTGGAACTGCCAAAGTAAGTCGAGACGACGACGAACTTCCCACAATTCATGACGAAGACCAGGTAACCCAGCCATGCTAGTGACGGTAGCCTCACGGATTTTGTCACCAGTCAATTGAGCTGCGGTCAGATCATCTTCATTGTAAAAGAATTCTGGATGATCCTCGAGATCGATACTATTGTAACCCAAGTGATTGGGTACAATATCTGCAATCACGAAAATTCCAAGTTGATGAGCGGCTTGGATGAACCGAAGCAACTCAGCTTTGTTACCAAAGTGAGGCTCGAGTTCAATCGAAGCGATAGAAGGTGCAAGGCGTGCCGGATGGTACGAGTGGTTTGGGGCAAAACGTTTGCCTTTCCATTCAGTACCTGGAACGTTCTTAACGATTGGACTGATTTGAATGGCATTAAAACCATTCAACTTCATCCAAGGTAAAACGTAAATCCGAAGACCTTCCCAATCGCCAGGTCCCCACGCGTCGTGGTTTTCTGGGATGCAGAGATCAAACGGATTTGCGTTCGCACCGTTCAAATTTTTCGCATTTCCATTTGGGCACTTGGAAGTGACCACATGAAAAACGCGCCAACTTTTTGGTATTGAAGCCATTTGGAATTTAACGAAGTGGTTTCACTTCGCATAAAAACCAACAAGCTCGAGATGAGCAAGTTGGGTGTACAAGGATGGGTTACGTTGCGGACGCAACCCTTATGGTTTCCAAGACCATTCTCTATTTTTTACCCAAGAAGGGGTAACACATGATCAAATTTATGAAGCGCCTGTGTGCTCGGCGCTGTCCATGCAAATGCTGTCGTGAAGCATTTACATGAACGGGTTGTTAGACCTCAGTTTGCGGAGGCATTAAGACAAACACCAACAGAGTGGTGATGGTCATTATTGCGCCCACAGTCACAAAAGCTACCGCAGGTGCAGTTGCATCCGCGACTCGAGTGCTGAGGGTCATAAACAAGAGTCCTGCCACTGTCTGACCAACGGATACCAGCGCACTTACGCGAGCGGTAACGTTAGGATCAGCATAGTTGAGACGCTTGTTAACCCCAACACCAATCGTGTTACTGCCGATACCCGAGAGTACCATGGCAGCAAAAGCGGCTGGTATGCCGTAAGTGGTCGCAGATGCCAGCACGAAGCTAGACAATCCGAGAACCACTGAGGCAATACCTAAAATACGGTTGGTGTAGGACCAACCGGTTTTAAGCATTATTGTTGCTGTCAGTGTTTCGATTACACTCTTAGTAACAAAGAGTAAACCTAGCACTGGTTGTGCAGGCACGAATGCTGGAAGCACAAAGCCTTCAGCACTCCAAACTGCGAACGCTACAAGAAGTAATGCCAGCAAACCTTTGTCGATTGCCAGCATTCCCTCGAGTAAATCGTTTCCTAGCTGTTTAAGTCGTCCTACTACGTTGCGGCTCTGAGGAGATGCAACAGTAATAGCTGAAGTATCAGCTTTTGCGTCAGCTTGCTCTTGAGTCAAGAGTCCCGCTTCAACAGATGTGGCTAAGGCTTTCGCTTTAGCGGCAGCAAATGTTGAAGGTAGGGTCAAGGCGATCAATGCCGATAGCGCGAAGCTACCTGCATCAAACAAGAAGACAACTCCTCCAAACATTGCTGCTAGAGTTGGTGCGCTTCCTTCGCCTAGAGCCGTTGCTAAACGACTTAGGATTGTCTGTTGCTTGGCAACGATATCACTTTCTACAGGTGTAGGAGTGATTGTTACCAAGACTTTGTTATAGAGAGGATTGAATACTCCTCCTACGACCAGACTAACAAAAAGCGCTAAGGTGATTAACCCAACACTCTTTGTCATTACCCCTGCAACCAGCACGACACTGGCTATAGCAAATACCATGTTCAACCAAACGAGAGCGCGTGGTTGAGTGCTTTCAGCCCAAACTCCCAAGATTGGGATGAGAACCAAAAGCGGTAGTGTTGCTGCGGCTTTTACATTTGCGGCAAGGGAAGTGTTCCCTGACACTGCAAACAATAAGATTGGCAGCGCCCGTTCAGTAACGGCAGTACCGATAACTGATAGGGTTTGCCCCGCGAGGAGCTTGTACTTGTCTTTCATAAAACCTGCATAAAGATAGTTCGTACCAAAACCAAAGCGGATCGCCACGGTTCTGATACAGGGTGTGCTCGAGTTGTCAAGAAACTCGTCCAAAAATAAATTTTGGTTAACAACACGCTACTGCGCCTTCAAAACTCGAAGTAGCAAACCGCACAAAAAATCTCGAGCTATCTTTACGGCTTTAAGCTTTTGATGCTCGAGATTTACGGGGTTTCTCAAGACGTAAAAAAGAACGGTTTTTTAGACCGTTCTTTCTGGTATTCAGGTTTTAATTTTTATCGTTTGGCGTAACTTGGAAAACCAAGCGTTGGACCTGTGGCAATGGTGCTGGTGTTCTTTGGGAATCCACCATTCACACCGTTTTTTAAAGAGTTGCCAAAGCAGTACGTGGCACGGTTGTCGTAAGGGGCGGGAACGCTAACCAATTCGACCATGACATTGTCTACGGTTTCACCAAAGCCAATGTCTCGAGCGACGGGTTCGGTCATGTCCATGTTGCGACCTGGGACGTAAGGTCCGCCGTCACGGACGGTGGCATTGGCGGACAATCCTGTGCGTGGGTTGGTGATTTTGAGCACCGAACCGTATGGGATTTGACAGCCACCTTTCTTTTCGGAATAGATGTTCATGGCAGGAATCGCAACGGCGTACGTCGAGCCTGGCATTTTGGCATTGCGGGCGTCAATCGCGCCACCTTCGATGCTGAGGTTGCAACCTGGTTTGATGCTGTTGTCCCAACGTTGGCAACCAGGATAATACACGCTTGAGCGAATTTGAACGGCAACACTTGTGGGTGCGGTTTCGGTTGGTGCAGTTGGTGCAGTCGGAGTGCTTGGACTCGAGCTTCCTGAAAGTACAGGTTCATAGCAGGGTTGCATCAGGGCACTTAAGATTTTGACGTTCATTGTTGCATTCAAGCTCTTTTTGCTTGCAAAGTCGCTCAGTGCATTGGCGGTTTCGGCGTTCCATTTGCCGTTTATAGTGATCGTGTAACCTTGGGCAACCAGACCAATTTGGACTGCCAGGGTACGTCCAGTGTCGTTGTTGCCTCGAGAGAACAAATCAATCCATAAGGTGGTGTCCACAGAGTCGCTGGCGGTAAATCCTTGGGTTTTACGGTAATTGATGACTGCACCTGCGGTGGCACTGCCGTATTCGCTCACGGCGTCCAAAAATTGGCTCATTTTGGTGGTTCCAACACTGATGGCGTTCACGCCGTAAAGCAGCGAGTTGAGCATTTGAACGCAGTGACTCGAGGAAACACCTTTGTAAAGTTTGGGAAACAATGCTGTATTGCTGGCAGTCGGTGCTGGTGGGGCGGTCACGGTTTGGGTTGGTGTGGTTGAAGTTGGGTTACTTGACTCGTTGGTGTTGATGGGTTGAGTGCTCGGTTTTGTAGTCGTGGGTGTTGGTTTTGTAGTCGGGGTTGTAGTGCCTGGTATTGTTGTGGTGTTTGGCGCTGGAACTGGAATCACAACGGAAGTAGGGGTGTTGCTCGAGCTTCCCGTCGTAGGTTTGGTTGTGGTGCTCGGGCTTCCCGTTGCGGGTTTGGTTGTACTGGTCGAGCCTCCTGTGACGGCGTTGGTGACGGCTGTCGTGGCTGTTTTTTTGGCGGCATCGACCATCCAGGCTGTCCCAACGGGTAACGTGAAGGCTTCTTTGAGCTTATCGCCCGCGTTCAGAATTTGTCCGCTTGGCAAGGTGATGCTGTTACCATTGGGTACGACGAAACCGGCAGGTAAGTTGAGGGGCTTGGTCAAGGTTTCTGTAATGCTGGTTGTTGTCGGAAGGGTGGGCGTTTCAAAGGTTGGCAGGGATGGCAAGCTTGGCAGGGACGGAATCGAGAAGCCAATGCCAACCAAGGATTTAAAGGTCGGAACGCCTTTGACTTTTGGAATTTCGTAACCTTCTGGGACGCTCATCCATTGGGTGTGAACACGTGGCGCGATAAAAGTGACGGGCAATGGTCCAGGTGAAACCGCGACAGGATAGACTTTTTCGACCAGATTTGGAAAAGGCGTGAAGACCAATTGTCCGCAAGACACCATCAACATGACAGGTCGTGGACTGATTTCGGTATCGACTTTGGAATACACGCGTAAGAATGGGGCGTAACCAATGGCTTCTACTTCGCGCAGGGTTCCAACGCCGTCGCTGCCGCTGGGTTTGGCTTTGGCGGTTAAAGACCATTGATAAGGGCGGTTGAAAATATCTTCGCGGGTGGAAAGGTTGTATTTAAGTTGCTCGAGTTGCGGGATGCCCGTTGTGGTTTCGTTAGTGATGTTGGCGAGGCTGAGCACGCCTTTGTTTTGCAACACGCTGTTACCGATTGGATTGAGCATATACGGGTATTTTTGCATGATGTACGAATAGCCAACCAGTGGATCGAGCGCGGCGGCTTTGGTTGCTAGGTTAACGTATTGCACAGGATTTGGAATGCTGGCGTAAACGGGGGCAATCAGCGATCCACCTTCAGTCCCTGGTACAAGGCTCGAGGTTGGACCGAATCCACCCCAGTCCAAAGCTTGGGGCATGTACATGGCAAAAGCTTTGGCAACGTCGATCCAGTAGTCTGGGTAGTATTTGGTCAGGGCGTGTTTCATGGCTTCGGTGTAGCGCCTTGCCACTTCGTTCCAAAAGACTGTTCCACCACCAATTCCGCATGGGACTGGATAGGGAATATGGGTACTTGCCAGGCTGACGGCTTTGTCTAGTGTTAAACCGTCGCAAAAGTCGCTGGCTTTCATGGATGTCAGCAGGTTGCCGTCCCAAGCTCCGAGTTTGGTGTCTTGATTGGTCAGGCTGCTGACGGGATTGATGCAATTGGTGGTGAAACTAGCGGTGGGGATCAAGTAATCGCGGTGCGG